>DXLV01000027.1:0-7790 GCA_019414545.1 Collinsella sp.
CTCCTGGGGCGTAAGCCGTGCCGTCTCGATCAGGTCGGGACGCCAGCGGCAAGTGCGCTCGATGGCATTCTTACGGCGCCAGGCATCGACCTTGGCATGGTCACCGCTCACGAGCACCGGCGGCACGCCCTCGCCGTTGAATTCAGCAGGGCGAGTGTACTGCGCATACTCGAGCAGGCCTCCGTCCTCGGCGGTCGAGAACGACTCGTCGACGTTGCTCATCTCGTCACCAAGGGCGCCGGGAATCAGGCGTACGACAGCATCGGCAACGACCATAGCGGGAAGCTCGCCGCCCGTGAGCACGTAATCGCCGATCGACAGGCGCTCGTCGGCATACGCATAGGCACGCTCGTCGACACCCTCGTAACGGCTGCACACAAACAGCAAGCGCTCGCTTTTGAGCAGGCGCTCGGCCACATGCTGTGTAAAGGGCTCGCCACAGGGGGTAAAAAACACCACGGTGGGCTTAGGACCCTCGGAGCTAATAGCCTCGATGGCCTCGGCAATAGGCTCGACCTTCATGAGCATGCCCTGCCCGCCGCCGTACGGCTCGTCATCGACGGTACGATGGCGGTCGTGCGTCCAGTCGCGCAGGTTATACGCCTTAAAATCAAAAAGGCCGGCCTTGCGGGCGCGGCCCAAAATCGATGTGGACATGACGGGCTCAAACATCTCGGGAAAGACCGAAAGGGTCTCAATCAGCATGTTGTCCTCCCTACTTGTCCATATCGATCAGGCCGTCCATAACGTGGACGAAAATTGTTCCTGTGTCGGGAAGATCGAGCACAACCTGCTCGATCACGGGAATCAGTACCTCGCCGTACCGATCACCCTCGACAACCCAAACATCGTTAGCGGGCGTCGACATGATCTCGACGATCGTGCCGAGCGAACCGAAGCGCTCGTCGACCACCTCGCGACCCATCAGGTCGGTATAGGCGGCGTCGAGTGAATCGAGCTCAAAATCGTCACGATTTGCCAACACATAGCATCCCGTGATGCCCTCGGCGGCCGTCAAGTCGTCAATGCCCTCAAACGAGACCAGATCGCCATCGCCCGTATCGGTGACGGACACGACCGTGCAAAAGCGGTCGCGCTTGAGCGCCGGCGGCGTCAGGGCGACGCGCATACCCGGCTCTAATACAGAAGGAAGCCCCCGCAGCGGCTGCGCGAGGACCTCCCCCTTCCTTCCGTGCGGCTTGACCACACGGGCGATGTTTTTGTACTGGGACCTCAAGGTCCTAGCCCAGAACCTCTACCTCGACAGCAGTGTCGAGGCGAGCGGCCAGTGCACGGGCGAGCGTGCGAATGGCCTTGATGGTACGGCCACGACGGCCGATGACCTTAGCGACGTCATCCTCGGCGACAGAAACCTCAATCGTAGAGGCGTCATCACCATCAATGACCTCAAGGCTCACGGAATCCGGGTCGTCGACGATCTGAACAACGAGATATTCGACGAGATCGGCGATGCGATCTGAGAGCATTGCCTCACCCTCGAGCTGTGCAGCGTCAACCTCAGGCACGATTTACTCCTCGGCGCCCTCAGCGGCCTCAGCGGCAGCCTTAGCGGCCTCGGCCTCTTTGGCGAGCTGCTTCTTGGACTTCTTGACGACGGTCTCGGTCTTCTCGCCCTCGTTGGCGGCCTTGACCAGAGCGGCGACGGCGTCGGTGAGCTGAGCGCCCTTGGACTGCCAGTCGGCGATCTTCTCGAGGTCGAGGTTGATGGTCTTGGGGGCGGTCATCGGGTTGTAGCGGCCAACCTCCTCGATGATACGACCGTCACGCGGGGCGCGGGAATCGGCGACGACGACACGGTAGTACGGACGCTTCTTAGCGCCGTGACGAGCAAGGCGAATCTTGACTGCCAAAGGAAACTCCTCCAACCAAGCAGCTTTAGGCTGCAACTACAAACAAACAGTTGAACATAATACGCCATCGACGCGGGCAGGTGAAGTCCGTGAGACCAACTTCTTCGGTGTAGTCGAGGGCAAATCCATATCTTAGACAAGAATTCGGGATTTGCAAGCACATCCACGCACCCCACATGAGCTGCGCGGTATACTCATGCCATGAAAAGACGCGAACATACATACGGTTATGAAGATGCTGCGGGCGTCACGCCGCCGCCCTGGACGGGGCCGGCGGTGGGCCTCATGGATCTCGATGCGTTTTTTGCGAGCGTGGAAATGCTCGACCATCCCGAGTGGCGCGGCAAGCCACTCATCGTGGGTGGCGATGCCGATTCCCGCGGCGTTGTGTCCACCTGCTCATACGAGGCGCGTCGCTTTGGCGTGCACTCCGCCATGCCCTCGGCCGAGGCACGGCGCCTCTGTCCGCAGGCCATTTGGACGCATGGGCACTTTGATCGCTACCGCGAGGTGAGCGCGCAGGTCATGGCGATTCTTGCCGAGGAGACGCCGCGCGTTGAGCGCGTATCCATCGACGAAGCCTTTATCGATATCACACCGGGTCGCTTTGCGCCCGAGGACCCACTGCTGGTTGCACGGCGTATAAGCGACCGTGTGGCAGCGCTGGGAGTGACGTGCTCCATTGGCGTGGGCTGCAACAAGACGGTCGCAAAGATCGCAAGCGAGCGGGATAAGCCGTTTGGGCTGACCATCGTGCGCCCCGGAACCGAGCAGCGCTTTTTGACCGCGCTGCCGGTATCTGCCATGAGCGGCATCGGGCGCTCGGCCGAGGAGCGACTGCGCCGTATGCGCATCTACACGCTCGGCGAGCTGTCACGCGCGCCGGAATCCACCTTGGCCTCTATTTTTGGCGTCAACGGCGAACGTATGCGTCAGCGTGCGCTGGGACTCGAGGTTTCCGAAGTCACGAGTCTGGACGAGGAACGCGAGGTTAAATCGGTGAGCAATGAACGCACCTTTGCTAAAGATTTGACTGAGCGTGGGGATATTGAGGCGGCGATTGCGCTGTTGGGAGAGTCAGTGGGACGCCGCCTGCGCCGTCAGAGACTAACGGGCGCCACGGTGACGCTCAAGCTCAAGTATTCGTATGGAAACGGTCGCTCGGCACAGCGCCGGCTGCCTCATCCGACCGACGATGAGAACATCTTCGTGGCGGTTGCACTCGAACTGCTCGACAACATCTGGCAGGATGGCATGCATGTTCGCTTAGCGGGCATCGGCATGAGCGACTTCGACCACCAAGGCGGCATCCAGACTGACCTGTTCTGCGAGATCGATGACCGCGGAGCCCAATCCAGCGACCGCCGCGACCTCTCCGTCGCCATCGACGCCGTCCGAGACAAATTCGGCGACACCGCCCTTTCCTTCGGCCGCCAATCCCGCTTCAACGATTAACCGCCTTTGGGCAAAAAGAAAGCCGGGCAGGTGCGGAAAACCGCAACTGCCCGGCGATATGCGTGAGGGTAGCTAACCCCGTCTCAAATGAGCTACTAGAGGAGGTTGAGGGGGAGCTGGGGGGCGTCTCCCCAGAGCTTTTCGAGACGGTAGAAGTCGCGCGCCTCGGGAGTGAAGACGTGGACGACAACCGAACCATAGTCCATGAGCATCCAGGTCTTCTGCTCGCGACCCTCGATGGAGAACGGGTGCTCGCCGCAAGCCTCGGCGACCTTCTCCTCGATCTCGTCGACGATAGAATCGACCTGGCGGTTGTTGGTACCGGTGGCAAGCACAAAGTAGTCGCATACGTCGGAAAGCTCGGTCAGGTCGAGCACCTGAACGTCCTCGCCCTTCTTGTCGTAGGCGGCCTGCGCGGCGGCGCGGGCGACATCCTCGGCGGCGACACCGCTCGCAGACAGCGAGGCGGCAGTGCGGTCGGACGTGGCGACGAAGCTCTTGTGCTCCACACCTTCAAGAATCTGCTCGTCGGTCATGGTCTCGTCGGCCATGGAATACCTCTTTCTAGACAGCCCGAGCTAGCGCAGCTGGGCGTAATGGTTGTAAATCGAAATAGCCGTGGGATAAAGATAGCGCCCGGACTGAATCACATAGACCAGACCCTGCGCAAAACAGGAGAAGAACAACTCGTCGAGCGTCGACTCCCCCACCATCTTGCGCAGCGCATGTGCATAGTCGCCGTGGCGGTTGGGCTCGATGGCATCGGCCACAAAGACCACCATATCGAGCGGCGTCATGTCGCAGGCACCCACGGTGTGACGGTCGACAGCCTGGAAAACGGCCGGCGACAGCTCGGGAAAAAGCTGCGGAAGCTCATAGGCGGCAACAGGGCCATGCAAAAGCGGCGTCGCGGCGGAAGGAGAGCCGGCAATCTTAATGCCGTAATGCAGAGCGCGCGTGACCAGCTCGTCGTCGGAGAGCACTTTGTCCCAGTCGTGGATCAGGCCGGCGGCAGCGGCATCAAAGCGGTCAACGCCGTAGACCTCGGCCAGATGAAGTGCGGTTTTGGCAACACCCAGCGAATGCACATAGCGCTTGCGCTTATCCTTCATGCGAACATCGAGCAGCTCTTGAATGCGCTTGAGCAGCGCGCGCTCATCGCCCTCAAACTGATCCTCTACCGACAACGTAGACCCCCATCACTCAAAATCTTCTTGGCCCAAATCGGCATATAGCCTGCGTTTACGAATGTAGCCGAGCACGGACTCGCTCGTAAGATAGCGCACGCTCATACCGCGAGCAACTCGCTTACGAATGTTCGTCGAGCTGATCGCCAGCGCCGGAATCTGAATATAGCGCACGTCGAACGGCAGCCCCGACTCTTTGATTCGGGCACGCGCCGTATCGATATCAAAGCCCGGTCGTGTCGCCGCAATAAAGGTAGCAAGCTCAGCGATTCGCTCGGCATCATGCCAGGTAACAATATCGATAATCGCGTCGGCGCCCGTAATGAAGTAGAGCTTTACCTGCGGCGGGTAAAAGTCGCGAAGGGCATGAAGCGTATCAGCCGTATAGGTTACGCCCGGACGGTCGATCTCGAACCGGCTCGCCAAAAAGGCCGGGTTCGCGGCGGTGGCGAGAACCGTCATGGCATAACGGTCCTCGGCAGGCGTCACCGGCTTGTCAAGCTTAAAGGCAGGCGTGCCCGCCGGCATAAAGAGCACGGCATCCAAGTCGAGGGACTCGCGCGCCTGCTCAGCGGTCACCAGGTGTCCGTAATGGATGGGATCAAAGGTGCCACCCATAATGCCAAGCCTAAACTCCTGCCCGTCCTCTAGAGGAAGCTCGGGCAGACCGATTCCACCGCGCGGCGACATGGCTTACTCGCCCTCCGAGGTCTCGGCATCGTCCTCGGCATCCGCCGCATCGACAACCTCGACGCCCTCATCCGGAGCATCGGTCACGTCAATGGCTTCAACGGCAACGTCCTTGCCAGCATCCTCGAGCTCTTCGTACTCCGAGAAGTCCTCAGCGCCCTCAAAGTCAAAGGCGCGCTGGCAAATGCGGACCTCGTCGCCCGCACGGCAACCGGCCTTCTCGAGCGCGTCGTCAACACCCATGCGCGCAAACTTATGCTGCAGGTAAATGACGGCTTCATCGTTTTCCCAGTCGGTCTGGATGACCATGCGCTCGATGGCACGACCGACCACGCGGAAGGCACCGGGCTCTTCCTGGACAATGCGGAAACGCTTCTCACGCTGCAGGCGGCGACGCTCCCACTCCTCGTCGCGCAGATCGACCGGCTCATCGGAGACCGCCAGCTCGGCGCGAAGCTTAGCCACCTGCTCGCCCACGGCAAGCATCAGCGTGTTGAGGCCGGCGCCCGTAACAGCAGACACGGCAAAGAACATATGGCCATCGTCGAGCGCCGCACGCTTAAGGTCGGCAATCTTGTCGGCCGTGCCCGGCGCATCGCACTTGTTGGCAACGACGATCTGCGGACGCTCCGAAAGCTCGGCGCCATACTGCTCGAGCTCACGGTTGATGATGCGATAGTCCTCAACCGGATCGCGATCCTCAAAACCGCCCGTCATGTCGACGACATGCATGATCAGGGCCGTACGCTCAATGTGGCGCAGGAACTGGTGACCCAAGCCCTTGCCCTCGCTCGCGCCCTCGATGAGACCGGGGACGTCGGCAACGACGTAAGAATATTCGCCGGCACGCACCATGCCGAGGTTCGGCACGAGCGTGGTAAACGGGTAGTCGGCAATCTTAGGACGGGCGGCACTCATGCGCGCGATGAGCGATGACTTACCCACCGAGGGGAAGCCCACGAGCGCGGCATCGGCCATAAGCTTCATCTCGAGCTCAATCCAGTGCTCCTCGGCCGGCTCGCCCAGCTGGGCGAACGCGGGCGCGCGGCGCACCGACGTCACAAAGTGCGTATTGCCGAGACCACCGGCGCCACCAGGCGCCACGACAACGCGCTCGCCATCATGCACCAGATCGGCAATCTCGAACATCGGGGTCTGCGTCTCGGGGTCGAGCTCGCGCACCACGGTACCCATGGGAACCTTAAGAATAAGGTCCTCGCCGCTCTTGCCGTTACGACGGGCACCCTGCCCGTGCGTGCCGCGTTCGGCGCGGAAGTGATGCTTAAAGCGGTAATCGATCAGCGAAGACAGCTGAGCATCAGCCTGGATGACGACATTGCCGCCACGACCGCCGTCGCCGCCATCGGGGCCGCCCTTGGGGACAAATGCCTCGCGCCTAAACGACATGCATCCGGCTCCGCCGTCGCCGCCGCACACGTTAATGCGGCTGATATCGGTGAACTGTGACAACAGAATCGCCTCCTACAAAAAGAGGGAGACCCTTGAATCCTAAAACTCAAGTGCCTCCCACATATGTGCTCTATGAAGGGTGAATTACGCGTTCGCGAGCGGGCGTACGCTGACCCTGTGCTTGATACCCTTGTGGAACTCAACGGTACCGTCGACCAGCGCGAACAGCGTATCGTCCTTGCCACGGCCAACGTTCTCACCCGGGTGGATGTGAGTGCCGTGCTGACGGACGAGAATCGTGCCCGTGGTTACCGTCTGGCCGGCATAGCGCTTCGTGCCAAGGCGCTGACCGCGGGAGTCACGGCCATTACGGGAGGAACCGAGTCCTTTTTTGTGTGCCATTGTGTATACCTACTCTTTCGTTACGAGTGTAATCTACTCGGCGACGGGAGCCTCGGCAACAGCCTCGGCCTCTGCCTTGACAGCCTTCTTGGCGCGGGACGTAGCCTGGACCTTCACGATCTTCAGCTTGGTGAGCTGCTGACGGTGACCCTTCAGACGACGATAGCGCTTACGCTTGTGGAACTTGAAGACCAGCTGCTTCTCGCCCTTGAACTGCTCAACGATCTGAGCGGTAACCTTGGCCTTGGCCAGCTTGTCGGGATCGGTGACGATCTTCTTACCATCGTTGAGGAAGATGACCGGCAGGGTGACCTTGTCGCCCTCATTGCCCTCGATCTTCTCGACGGTGATGACATCGTCGGTGGCGACCTTGTACTGCTTGCCGCCCGTGTTAACGATTGCGTACATGTTTACTTGCCCTTCATGCATCAGTTAGTGCAACAGCCGAATATAGTAGCAGGCGAAAATACCCCCGTCAACGAGTATGTGGAGCAAATCCACAAGTTCGCACAGGTATGGGGCTGACGAGTCGGCCCTCGTCGTCCTCGCATGCTTGATTCTGACGCTCGACATCGTAGGAGCAGATGGTCACGAGGTCTTGCATACCGGTGGAAACAATAGGTGCATCCACGCCCGGGGTCAAGCCCTGCAACAAAACATCAGCAGCAGAAAGCAAAATTTCCGGACGCATGGAGCCCTCGTTGTCGGCATGGGTGTCGAGCATGAGCACCAGATGGTCCGGACGCTCCCCAGCCGTGAGCTCATAGCCCACGAG
>DXLV01000027.1:7800-21421 GCA_019414545.1 Collinsella sp.
GTGTATAAGAGACAGGCCCACGAGCGTGTGATCCAAATCCAAGCGCTTGCTCTTTTTGCCGCGCGCGTAGTCGATGCCATGGTCGGCGCGCAGCGTGTCGATCGCACGACGCACCTCGTCGGCGCTTACGGGCGCCTCGGGATCCAAGTGCAGGTCGATGCGATACGACAGACGCGTGAGCTGCGCCGTCAACGCCGGCGTGCGCACGTCGATATACGCCGCCTCGATGGGCGCCAGATCGGCCGGTGACGCCGCAGCCAGGCGCCCAAACGCCTCGTCGAGCGCCACGAACTCGGTCATAAACAGGTCATACCACTCGCAGGTCGACGACGTACCCACCGGTAGCGCCGAAGAGAAGCCCACTCGCATGTGCGGAGAGAAGCCCTGCGTGACGGCATAGGGAAGTCCCGCACGGCGCACGATGCGCTCAATGGTATGGATTACTTCGAGATGGCCCAGGTACTTAAGGCGATCGCGCTTGCCATAGCGAACACGAAGTCTAAAGAGCGTGGGGTTGTCGGTCAGGCGCTCACTCATGCGCGATCACCCATCAATACATTCTTAGCGTGGAGCGTGGGGCAGATTCCGCAGCCGGTGCACGACGTACGAGTGCAGTCGGGAGTCGTGACACCCTCGAGCGAGCGACGGTACTCGCGCTCGAGGAAGCCGCGCGTGCAGCCGGGGCTCACATGCTCCCACGGCAGACGCCAGTCCAACTCGTAGGGCAGGTGCACAAGCTCATTGAGGTCGATGCCGTTTTTGGCAGCAGCCTCCTTCCAGTTATCGAGCGAGAAATGCTCTACCCAGGCGTCAAAGCGAGACCCCGAGCGCCAAGCATCGATGATGACGGGCGTCATGTCACGACCGGCGCGGGAGAGCGCGGCCTCGATGAGCGAGGTCTCGGCATCGTGGTAATGCACGCGGACGGCACGGTTGCGAACGCTCGTGATAAGCAGCTTCTGGCGACGCTTGACGTCGTCGTAGTCGAGCTGCGGGCACCACTGGAACGGCGTGGCAGCCTTGGGGATAAAGACCGAAACCGAGATGGACACCGAGATCGAGCCGCGACGAGCCTTGGGCACCACGGAACGACCAAGCTCCAGCACGTGATCGGCCAGATTGGCGATGGCCACGATGTCCTCGTCGCGCTCGCCAGGAAGGCCCATCATAAAGTAGAGCTTCATGCGGTTCCAGCCGGCCTCGAAAGCCGCCTTGGCCGCACGGTCCAGGTCCTCCTCGGTCACGTTCTTGTTAATGATGTCGCGCATGCGCTGGCTGCCGGCCTCGGGCGCGAACGTCAGGCCGCCCTTCTTTTCGCCGGCGACCGACTCGGCCATATCCACGCCAAACGAATCCAGGCGCTGAGACGGAATAGACACGCGAATACCCGTGTCCTCCAGGCGACGGTTGAGCCTGCCGAGCACGTCACGAATGCAGGAGTGGTCGGTCGTGGAGAGCGAGGTCAGCGACACCTCGTCATAGCCGGTCTTTTCCAGACCCTGAATCACCGACGAGACGATCTGGTCGGCCGAACGCTCACGCACCGGGCGATACGTCATGCCGGCCTGGCAAAAACGACAGCCGCGAGCGCAGCCGCGCAGAATCTCGATAGACAGGCGGTCGTGAACCAGCTGCGCATAGGGCACGCACGACTGCGACAGCGGATTCGTGGCGCCGAAATCCTCGACGACACGTTTGTAGACCACGGTCGGTGCATCCCTGCCCTCGCGCGGCACGGTGTAGCCATGCGGCGAGCAGGGCTCGTCGTGACGAACCTCATAGAGCGACGGCACGTAGTTGCCGGCAATGGATGCAAGCTGCTCAACAATCTGCTCGCGCGGGACTCCTTCGTCGCGCAGGCGGCGATGCAGCTGGCAGGTCTCGAGCAGCGATTCCTCGCCCTCGCCGATGAGGATGGCATCGAAGAAGGCCGCGTACGGCTCGGGGTTGTACACCGAAGGACCACCGGCGATGATAATGGGGTCGTCCTCGGTGCGGTCGGCCGCCAACAGCGGAATGCCAGCGAGGTCGAGAGCCTCGAGGAAGTTCGTCACCGCCATCTCATGCGGCACATGCAGACCGACGATATCAAACGAAGCGACCGGCGCTGCACCCTCGAGCGACAGCAGCGGAATACCCGCCTCGCGCATGGCGTCACCCATATCGGGCCACGGCACATAGCCGCGCTCACAGGAGATGCCCTCGGCCTGGTTAAGGATGTTGTAGAGGATGGCGATACCCTGGTTGGGCAGACCGACCTCGTACACATCCGGGTAGATCAGGCAGCAACGGTAGTCGGCATCGGCCTTTGAAAGCGTGCCCCACTCGTGATCGATATAGCGACTCGGCTTTTCGACCTTGGCGAGCAACGGCTCAATTAAATGAAAACAGTCTTGATACGGAACGCGCAACGGAAAACCCCTAAGCAGCGAGATCGGATGCGTCCTGATAGGACGCCATAGGACGGGTAGCGCCCGCGACCGTGGTCACCAGATCGCGAACGCGGGAGAACGTGGCAGTAACCACCTCGTTGGCACGGCTGTAGTCGACATCGCGCTCGTAGAGCGAAACGAGCGCACGGCCCATGCCATAGGTGCCCGCGGCAGCAGTGAGCGCCTTGACGGCAAACCCAATATGCGGCGTCTGCTTGACGAGCGCGCGGGTGAACGCGCGGATCACAAGACCGCCGACAAGCACGCCCGCGACCTCGTAGCCGCGCTCAGGCTTAATGCCGCGTCCAAAGACGGCAGCGAGCTCAAAGAGCATGCCCACCTGCGCCAGCGCCATAACGGGATAATCGGCGCCCGGCAAAAACACCAGCGCACCGGTCGCCATATTGGTGAGCGCGCACGAGGTGATGATACGATTGGCCGCCGCGATGCGCATGAAGGCAAAGTTCGCCGCAAAAGCCGTTTCCTTTTCGGTGCGATCGAGAATCCAGCGGGCAAGCGTCTCGAGCAGATACGTCTTATCGGTTGCCGCTACCACGCCGAGCACAGGCGTGGACTCCTCGATAAACGGCACCTCCACAGCAGACTCGGCAAGCACGCACACGGGGGCGCCGGCGATCACGAGCTCCTGCACGGCACTCTCCAAGCGGTCGGAGCCGCACGAGAGCACCAGCACCACATCGGTATCGGTCTTTGGAGCAATTCGCTCCTCCCCCAGACGCTCGACGCGCACAATGCCCGAGGTCGTCTGCGGTACAAAGGCGTCACGCACCGTCTCGGCCAGAAAGCGCGAGGCGGACGAATCCAAATAGACCGAGACGCGCACCGGCGTATCGGAATCCTTCTTAACGGACGCGCCCATCTTAAAAGCGCGGGTCAGCTTATCTACGGGAATTTTCATAGCAAACCCCTCCAGCGGTTACGCGGCGCCCGAACGATGCCGCCATATGGATTGTACGATACCCACCGTCAGCAGCTGAATCATCATCGAAGACGAACCGAAGCTAATAAACGGTAGCGGAATACCGGTAATCGGCATCATGCCGATGCACATGCCGATGTTTTCGAAGGTCTGGAACGCCCACATGCCAACGATGCCCACACACGATAGGCGCAAGAACAGCGACTCACACTTAAAGGCGACGCGAATCGTCGAAAAGATCAGCAGCACGTAGAGGCACAGGAGCAAAAAGGAACCGCAAAAGCCAAAGGTCTCGGACAGGAAGGCGAAGACGAAGTCGGTGTGGAACTCGGGCAGAAAGCCGCCGGCCGACTGCGTCGCATGGCCCAAACCCTTACCAAAGAAGCCGCCCGAGCCAACGGCGATAAGCGACTGCTGCAGGTTGTAGGCATCGTCCGAATCGGCATTATCGGGGTCGATAAAGACCGTCAGACGGTTCATCTGATACTGCTTGATGAGCACATCGTGGCCGAGCAACGAATCAAAGACCGAATCGAGCGCCAGGACGAGGGCCACCAGGCCCACGAGCAGGGCCAGGGTCGACAGCACCCATTCGCGGCGTGCACCGCTCATGCAGATGACGATGGCGCCCGAGACCAGCACGACCAGGCCCGAGCCCAGGTCGCCCATGGCGACGACGGCCAAAAACGGAATGGACAGCATGCCGCAGAGCTTGACGTAGTCGCGAACGGTATCGATGCGGCCGTTATACTGCGAGCCAAGCGCGGCGATAAAGAAGATGGTGATGAGCTTGGCAAGCTCAACCGGCTGGAATGTCAAGCCGATACCGGGAATCTTGATCCAGCCCGTCATGCCCAGACCGCCCGTATAGGACAGGCCCGGAATCTTGGGCGAGAAGATCACAATAAGGTCAATGACGAGCAGCGCCGTCGAGAAGTTAGAGATGCCGCGCAGATCGGTACGCCAGACGAGCACCGCAAGCACCGCGCCAATGCCAATGCCCAGCAGGTGGCGCGAGAATGAGGCGTCGGCCTTAAACTGTGACGCCGACCAAATAATGATGGCGCCATAGGCAACGAGCGCGACGGTAGCCAGCAGCACACCGATATGCACCTTTTGGCGAAACGTACCGCGCGAGGCCGAAAGTTGCTTGTTGACGCGGTCCAGGCTGCTGCGAGAGCCGGTCTTGGTTGAACGGAACAGATCCGCCGGAGAAAAATCCATCGCAACCTCCTATCGAACCGAAGAATCGCCCGAGGCCGAAGAGGTATCGGGCTCGTCATAAATCGCGCCGAGCACGTCGCGCACGACATGCATCGCGGTATCTGAGCCACCGCCGCCCTGCTCCAGGACAGTAGCGATGACATACTTGGGATCATCGGCCGGCGCATAGGCGCAGAACCACGCGTATTCGTCCTCGCCGCTTTTCTCGCCCGTGCCCGACTTGCCGTATACCTGCGGCGTCAGGGTGCCAAAGTGAGCCGCCAGGGACGTCGATGCCGTGTAAATCACGTCGTGCATGCCGTTGCGAACAAGAGCCAAATCCGAATCGCTGTTGATCTTGGCCTCCAGGCGCTTCTTCTTGCCTTTGCCGTTGTACTTATAGGCATCGCCGTCGCCATCGCGCGACACGGCAGACAAAAACACGTGAGGCACGTACTGCTTACCGCCGTTGGCAAGGCCCATGTAGGCGCATGCCATCTGCAAAGGCGTCACCAAAATGTCGCCCTGGCCGATGGCAATGTTGGTCATATCGCCGGCATTCCACTTGCGGTCCTCGGCAGAGGCGTCGGTAAAGTACGACTCTTTCCACTCGGCATCGGGAATACGGCCCGCGCCCTCACTCGGCAAATCGATACCGCAGGTCTTGCCTAGGCCCCAGCGACGAAAGACCTCCTGCAGCCCCTCGGAATGTTGCTCGTCATAAAAGAACGCCTTGCCCATATCGTAGAAGACGGGGTCGCACGAGTTGGCAATACCCGACTGCAGCGTCATGGTGCCGTGGCCAGACGTCAGCCAGCAGCGCTTGCCCCAAGCCTTGCCCAAGCCCGTCCAATAGCCCGTGCAGTTGGTTGTCTGCGTTGAAGTGTAGGTTCCAAACTCAAGACCGGCCAGTGCCGAGAGCGGCTTGATGGTCGAGGCCGACATGTACTGTCCGCTAATGGCGCGGTTGAGCAGCGGGTGCGAACCCTTGTCATCATTGAGCTCGGTCCACACGTCATTTGAGACGCCGCCGATAAAGACGGACGGATCGAACTTGGGCTCGCTCGCCATGCCCAGGATCTCACCATTGTTGGGATCGAGGCACACCACAGCGCCGTTGCCGGCATTGCTGTAGCCGGTGGTCTTGGCAAGCTCGATGGCGCTCGCCAGCGCCGTCTCACAGGCCTGTTGGATCTTAAGGTCGAGCGTGAGCTTAATGTCGGAGCCGGCCTTGGCGGGCACGGCGCCGGCCTGACCGGTCACATTGCCCGAGGCATCGACCTTGACGGTCTGCTCGCCACGAATACCCTGCAGCAGGTTTTCGTAGTAGCTCTCAACACCCGCCTGGCCCACGATATCGCCCGACTGGTACGTAATCTTGCCAGCAGAAGCATCATCATCGCCAGAGGTTTTCTTATTCTGGGCCTCGAGCTGCTCGGAGGTAATGGTGCCGGTATAGCCCAAAATGTGACAGGCCGTCTCGCCGTACGGGTACTGGCGCTCGGTACGCTCGGCAATCTTGACGCCCGGGAACTCGCCTGCGTGCTCCTTGATATAGGCAACCGTGGAACGACGGACGTCCGTCGCGATGGTATGCAGGCTCTGGGCGCCCTCGGAATTGTCCTGAATATTGCGCAGAACCGCCACGTAGGGCATACCGAGCACGTTGGCAAGATGGCGAACCAGAACCTCATCCTCGGCAAGGTCGCGGTAGGCCACGACAGCAAGTGAGGGACGGTTCTGGACAAGTGCCACGCCATTGCGGTCGAGGATGCGGCCGCGCACAGCGGGTGTGGTAACGGTGCGCGTCTGATTGCTATTAGCCTGCTTTTCGTAATAGTCCGACGAGACCATCTGCATGCCCCACAGCTTGACGGCAAGCGCCGCGAACATCGCGCCCACACCCGTGGTGAGGATGGAGAAGCGGCCCTTAAAGGCGGTCGCCGCGGTATTGCCCTCGCCCTCGGTGGCGCGCGGGGCCGTTCCATGCTGCGTATCGTAGGTAAAACGGGAATCGCCGCGACGCATGATGACCAGCGCGACCACGATGGCCACAACCAGCACGATACCGGCGATAATAACCGTCATCTGGGAAGACATCTACGAGCCTCCCCTATTTGAGCTTACGGGTCTTGGGCTTAAAGCGCATGCCCGTCTGGCGTCCGCCACGTGCGGAGAATCCATAACCGGACTGCGGCACGACGCCGGACATCAAAAACGGAATGGCAACCAAACCCGTCAGGATCGAAGACGGCAGCGCATGGCCGAAGATCGCCACGACAAAGCTCGTCTCCAAACCCATAAACAGCAAGATGATGCTGTAGATCACATTAATGACGAGCGCGAAGGCACCCACAGTGATGCCGCGCGCACTCGGGGTACCGCCCGTCTGACCGGCGGCGCTATACACCAGGGCAAAAGAACCCACGGTCAGCAGGAGCGACATAACGCCCACCGGCACGGCAGCGGAAAGGTCATAGAACAAGCCGCTGCAAAAACCGCACACGACGGCACGGGTCGGGTCACCCGAGAACACGCTTATGCACACCAGGATAATCATAAAGTTGACGCGACCGCCCGCAATGGAGATCTGCGGTGCCAGGCCTGCCTGCAGCAGCACGCACACGATGGCGGCGATTACAAACGTACGGGAGCTCATCCCCTGCTCGTGTAGATCCATGGACATGCCCCCTATTCGCTCGAGCCGGAATCGGTCGTCTCGGACGTGTCGGAACCGTCATCCGAGCTCTCGTCCTTCGTCTTGGTCGCAGCATCGCGCGACGTTCCCTGCGGCGTGCTATTAGCGGTGCTCACGTCCTCATCCGAGGCCGACTGTTCGTCGGTCAGCGAGGTGATGACCAGCACTTCCTCGTTGTTCTCGGCCGTCGTCTGGGCGCGCACCACAATGGTGTAGTACACGTCGTTTGCGGATTTTTCAACCGACGAGACGGTGCCGAGCGGTAGACCCTTGGGGAACACACCGCCAATGCCCGAGGTCACGATGATGTCGCCAACCTTAACATCGGAGTCGACGCTCACGTACTCAAGACGCAGCGTGCCGTCAGCCTGACCCTGCAGCATACCCTGGGCGCGCGTGTCCTGCACCATGGCGGATACGCCGGAGTTCTCGTCGCCAATCAGGCGCACGGTAGAGGTCTTGGCCGATACCTCGATAATCTGGCCGATAACACCGGCAGAACTCGTCACGGGCATGTTGATGGCAAGGCCGTCGGCAGAGCCCTTGTCGATGGTAACGGTCGAGGTCCAGGCATCGCCGGAGGCACCAACGATACGAGCAGCGGTCGATTTGAGGTTATAGGTCGACTGCAGGCCGACCAGCCCCTCCAGACGCTCGGCGGTCTTTTGAGCCTCGGAGAGCTCGGCAACCTTAGAGGTCAGTTCCTCGTTTTGCTTCTTAAGCTCGTCAAGCGTGTCCTGCGACGCCGTAAGGTTAGAGAACACGTTACCGATCGCATTGAAGGGAGCCGCCACAGCCGAGCCCACAAAGCGCACCGGCGAGGTAATCGTCGTCACGCCCGAGCGCACGGCATGAATCGGTCCTGCCTCGCCCTCGCGGATGTAAAACGTGAGCAGCAACACCGAAATCAGGCTGAAAACAATCAACGGGCGCATACCCGTTGATTGTCGCTTGGTATTCAGATTTGTGGAGAAACCCGAAGATCGTGCCAAATGGAATCCACCTTTTGGAAATTAAGCATTGGTCTGGACGAAGCCGCCATCAAACGCATTGGCCTCGAGCACGCGGGCACAGCCGTTAACAACGTTATCGAGCGCCGTGGGGCTGACGTTGACCGAAACGCCGGTCTCATCGCGCAGGCGCACATCGAGACCGCGCAGCAGCGCGCCGCCACCGGTCAGCAAAATGCCATAGTACATAAGGTCCGAGGCAAGATCGGGAGGCGTAGCGTCGAGTGCGTCCTTGACGGCCTTGGCCATCTCGTCGAGCGGCTTGTTAAGTGCGCGACGAATCTCCTCGCTCTCGATGCGCACGGTCTTGGGCAGACCGGTGATCACGTCGCGGCCGTTGACCTCGACGTCGAGCTCATCCTTGAGCGGCACGGCGGAGCCGACCTTGATCTTGATGTCCTCTGCCGTACGCTCGCCGATGGCCAGGTTGTAGGCATCACGAACGTGCGTGAGGATGGCCTGATCGAACTCGTCGCCGGCAATACGGATGGACTGCGAGACGACGATGCCGCCCATAGCGATAACGGCAACCTCGGTGGTACCGCCACCGATGTCGATGACCATGGAGCCGGTGGGTTCCTCGACGGGCAGGTCGGCGCCGATGGCAGCCGCCATGGGCTCTTCGATCAGATAGGCCTGGCGGGCACCGGCCTGGATCGTGGCCTCAAAGACAGCGCGCTTCTCGACCGACGTGACACCGGAGGGAACGCAGACGACAACACGCGGACGCGGAGTCCACGGATAGCGCTTCTCGGACGCCTTGTCGATAAAGTAGCGAAGCATGGCCTCGGTAACATCAAAGTCGGCGATGACGCCGTCCTTCAGGGGACGAACGGCCACGATGTTGCCGGGCGTACGGCCGAGCATGCGCTTTGCCTCGATACCGACCGCCAAGATGCGCTCGTCGTTCTTGTCGATGGCGACAACAGAGGGCTCGCGAATGACGATGCCCTTGCCGCGCACGGAGACAAGCGTATTGGCGGTGCCGAGGTCGATGGCAAGATCGCCCGCATAGCTACCGAAGAACATATCCATCAAAGAAAACAACGCAACTCCTGATGTGTTGGATGATTGCTGGAAAACTACTAGCTCATCATACTAGCGCAAGCCCGGCGCCTCACTTGCGGTGAAGCGCCGGGCAAAGCTAAATCCCATAAGGTCACTACTGGTTGTCAGCAGCCGAGAAATCCATATCAAGCGAAGAAACGGCCCAGCCGATATGGTTGTCGGAGCGCACGAATTTGACGGTGTACTCCTGCTCGCCGCCCTTGGACAGCGATGCCTTCACCTTGGCGGTCGTCTCGGTCATGGACTGATCCATGCCCTCGACGGACACGGTGGCACCCTGCGGAATCGAGGAGATGATCATCGACTTAGCGTCCTCGGACAGGCTCGAGGCCAGGCAAGACTCGGCCTTTGCGGCGTCACCGTCGCCGGCAGCCTGGAACAGATCGGTAACGACAGACTCCTGAGACGGGAAGCCAAAGCCGCGCGTGTAGGCAAAGCCCAGACCGCCCGCGGCGATCAAAATAAGCAGAAGCAGAACGATGAAGACTTTAAGACCCGTATGGCGATGGCGACGACGGACCTTGGCCTGCTTACGATCCTGACGGTCCTGCTGGACCATCTCGGACTCGGACAGCGTAAAGAAGCCGGTGTCCGAGGGATCGGGCATAAACTGACCGGTCGCGCCCGTAGGATCGAGAGGATCGACGGCAGGAGCGTCCATCGCGGGCGCCGGAGCCGTGGCCATAGCCGTCTGGGCAGACAGCGCGGCAAGCGAATCGTGCACGCGGGCAAGCTCATCGGCCTGCTCGGAGGTGAGCTGGTAGATGCCATCGGCAGTAGCGGCGTTAAAGGCATCGAGTGCGTCGGAGGGGCGGCCGGCGGCAGAAAGCGCCTGACCCATGCCGGCGTTGAGCGCACGCGTGTCGTCGCGGGGGCCGGCAAAGTCGATAGCCGTGCGGTAAGTCTCCACGGCATCCGCCGGACGGCCGAGCTTAATGAAGCAACGACCGAGCTCGCCGAGCGCGGCGGCAGGAGCCGGATTGGCGCCGTCGATGGCAGCCTGACGGAAGGCGGTTCCCGCGTTGGCATAGTCGCCCGACTGGAACAGCGCATTGCCCAGGCCCAGATAGGCCTTGAACGGCGTGGCATAGGAAGCATCCTGCGTAGCAGCAGAGAACGCCTGAGCGGCCGTCGTGTAGTCGCCCACGGCGGCAAGCGCCTTGCCGCGGTTGGTGAGCAGCGCGCCGCGCTTGCCGTAGGTGCCGTCGTTGAGGGCGGCGGCATAGGCCTCGGCGGCCTCGGCATACATGCCCAGGTGCATCAAGGCGTTGCCACGAAGGTGATCGGCCTCGCCCATAATCTCATCGGGAGTCTTTGCCGCCCCAAGCATCTGGGCTGCAGCGGAAAAATCACCCGCGCGGTAAGCGGCGCGGCCCTGTTGGATCAGCTGGCTATTCAAGGAAGTCCCCTTTACTCGTGAACGATCTCGACATGGACGATCTCGTCGCCGGCACGCAGCTGCGAAATCACATCGAGACCCTCGACCGTGGTACCAAAGACGGTGTAACCGGAATCGAGGTTATGCTGGGCACCCAGGCAGAAGTAGAACTGCGAACCCGCGGAATCGGGGTCCATGGAGCGTGCCATGGCAAGGGCGCCATCGACATGGCTGTTGCGCGGATTGGTGGCAAACTCGCCCTTGATGCAGTAGCCGGGGCCACCGGTACCGGGCATGCCGTCGGGGCCCTCAAGACCGGCGGCGACGTCGGCGCCGGACATGTCGCGGGTATTGGGGTCGCCACCTTGGATAACAAAACCGGGCACATAGCGATGGAACTTAAGGCCATCATAGAAACCCATCGTGGAAAGCTCGCAGAAGTTCGCGACATGAATGGGAGCGCCCTCGCCGTCAAACTTGACCTTGATGGTACCCTTCGACGTCTCGATTACGGCGCACTCGTCGCCGACAAGCTGATACTCGGGCGTGTAGAGCTCTTTCTTAAAACCAAACATGTGGTTCCTTCCTCGTGCGTTTAAAGCATATTTGTACGAATTGTAGCAATAAGCACGGGCTTACATCAATTGCGCACGTAGGTTATGCCGACTATGGCGAACTATTTTAGGAACGCTGCTGCGGCTTCCAGGAACCCACATTGGCGTCGTACTGGTTCAGCGCGCTGTTGCCGCCCTGCGCGATGGGCGCCAGGATCTCGCTTTGGTGGGAACTCATCGACTCGCCATCGGGAATGGCCAGCGAGATATCCCAGCTCTGGCAGATCACGTCGACGCGCTCATACATCCACTCGGCAAGCTGCTTTAAGTGGGCGATGTCATCCGCATAGACCGTATCGTCCTGTACTTTCAGGTTGTTAAGCTCATCTTGCGTCTTTTTGATCTGGTCGCGCAGGGCGTAGGCACTCTGCGACAGCTCCTGACGGGTGGACAGCGGCGTTCGGAGATAGCCGTTGTTAAAGGAATCGATGACCTCGCCGATCTGATCCTCGTCAGCATAGGACACGATGGTCTGATACAGACCGTCGAGCCTGGTATAGAGCTGATCATCGGTGAGCACGGTTTCTTCCTGGACCACCTCGGCAGAATCGTCCTGCTTGGTATCGTCCTCAGTGGCCTCGCCCTTTTGACGCGTGGGGAAGGTCGTCTGCGCGGCCTGGCCAAACTGGTCGTAGAAGCCAGGCATGACACCCATAGGATCGGCCGTCACGAACCAATAGGCACCGCCGCAAACGACGGCAAGGACCGCGATGATAATGAGCGGCTTGGGGATATGACGCTTGTGCTTGTGATAGGCGTCCTCGTCGGGATGCACCTTGCGCTTGGGTTTTTGAGCATCGTCATGCAGGGAAACGGGCGTGGGAATATCGACCTTGGGGATACCGAAATCCTTATCGAAAGCTGGCAGCACGCAGGTCTCATTGGGGTCGGCGGCGTCCGAAAGCACCGCAGCGGCAGAGGCCGGCGCATGCGGCACCTCGGTATCGATCTGCTCTTGCGTTAGGCGCGGAAAGCCCGCCGTGCGGCCCGCTGCCAGGTCGGATGCGGCCGCGTCCTCGGAGAGGATACCCGGAGCGGGGCGTCCGCATTTGGGGCACGTGCGATCATGCGGAGAAAGACGGGCACCGCAGCCCTCACAGAACACGAACTCGGTGTGCTCCGGACCATCGCCCGGACCCACATAGGCGTTGCAGTAGGGGCAGAACGAGGCGCCGTCCTCGATAGTCTCAAGGCAATGCGGGCAGATCACGGCATCCTCTTTTCGAAGCAATTCAAACAATCGAGGTTAGAGCATAACATCGCCACGGCCCCACAGGAGCAAGGCACCAATTCAACATCGCCAGGGCGCGTAGTTATTTCTTCTTTTTGCTTGGCATCGAGACTTTGATGCCTTGGGCGGACTTGGTCACGCGGGAGCGCTTGACTCCGGTACTCTTCTTTTTCTTGGGCTGGGCCTGGGCCACGCCCTCGAGTGCGCGGGCCTCGGCCTCACGAACGGTGCGAGCTTCGCGGCGCTGTGCCATGTCGGCGGCGACGCGCTTGGCAAAACGCTCGGCCGTCGAACCCGTCGAGCTCACCTTGCCGCCACCGCGACCCAAGCGGACGCGCACACCGCGGCCAAAACCAGTTGCGGCATGACGACGACGCGGCTTGAGCGAATCC
Organism: Collinsella sp.; assembly: GCA_019414545.1. Classification (GTDB taxonomy): domain Bacteria; phylum Actinomycetota; class Coriobacteriia; order Coriobacteriales; family Coriobacteriaceae; genus Collinsella. Next base: position 20,767 of record DXLV01000027.1, read on the forward strand.
ATCATCGTGGCGAGCTTAAAGAACACCGAGCAGGTGATGACCACGATGACAGCCAAGATAACCATCTGGCCCATCGACAGGTTGGCAATAGACAGCAGCTTCGGGAATCCGATAACGCCCGTCAGGATGCCGGCAACTACAAACACAAAGAGCGCCACGCGTAAGGGCGTGAGGGGCTGCGAGATACGCCAGATCAGGCTGACACTCGCAGCGCACGACGTAAGTAGGCACATCGTAGACAGCGTGAGCTGGTTAAAGCCGAACACGCGCGCCACAAAGATATCGAGCGCCGCGGCCAAAATGACCGCAAGCGACGCCGGCAGTGCCCGCTTGAGCACGTTCGTCAGGAACGACCCCTTCACGCGAGCATTGTTGGGCTCCAGGCCCAACACAAAGCCCGGCGCGCCAATGCAGAAGAAGTTGATGAGCGTCATCTGAATCGGCTCGAAAGGGTACGGCGGCAGTGCGATGCACAGCGCCGCCAGGCCCATCGAGAACAGCGTCTTGGTCAAGAACAGCGAAGCCGAACGCTGCAGGTTGTTGATGGAGCGACGGCCCTCGGCCACCACAGCAGGCATCGAGGCAAAGTCGTTGTCGACGAGCACGATCTCGGCCACGTTGCGCGCGGCATCGGAGCCGGCCGCCATGGCGACGG
>DXLV01000027.1:21431-28541 GCA_019414545.1 Collinsella sp.
TCGGCCTCCTTGAGCGCCAGCACGTCGTTGACGCCGTCGCCCGTCATGGCCACGGTATGCTCGCGGCGCTTGAGTGCCTGCACGAGCTCGCGCTTCTGCTGCGGGGTCACACGACCAAAAACATGGTAGCGGTCCACTGCGGCATCGAGCTTGGCCGGCGTATCGAGCGTCGTGGCGTCCACATAAGCGTCCGCCCCCGGCACGCCCACCACGCGCGCGATCGACGACACCGTACGCGGGTCGTCGCCACTGATCACGTTGAGGGTCACGCCCTGCTCGTTAAAGTAGCCGATGGTCTCGGCGGCCGAGGTGCGGATCTCGTCGCGAATGGTCACAAAGCCCACGGGCTCGGCCTCGCCCACCATATCGCCATCGGGCGTAAAGCCGTCCACGCAGGCCACCACAAGCACGCGGCAGGTGTCGGCAAGTTCGGCCACGCGGTTCTCGACCTGCGAAAAGGCGCGTTCTGAAAGCACAAATTGCGCCGCGCCCATCACATAGGAGCCCTGCGCAAACGAAGCGCCACTCCATTTTTTAGACGACGAGAATGGAATGACCGACAGCGGCTCAGACACCTCGACCGGCCGATCGGCGTAATAGTTGAGCAGCGCCTGGCAGGTCTCGTTGGCATCGGCCGAAGTCGCACGTGCCACGTTAGCCAGCGCAAAATCGAGCACCGTGGTATCGACGGGAACAGCCGCCTCGTTCTCCCCCACGCCCAGGGCAACGCCCTCAACCGGCAGCGGATACGTACCCTCGACCTCCATGCGGCCCGAAGTGATGGTGCCCGTCTTGTCCAGGCACAGCACGTCGACACGCGCGAGCGTCTCGATGCAGTAGAGCTGCTGCGCGAGCACCTTGCGGCGCGCCAGACGGACCGTGGCGATAGCAAGCACCGAAGAGGTCAGCAACACCAGGCCCTGCGGAATCATGCCCAAAAGAGCGCCCACCGTGGACAGCAGCGCCGACGAAGGCGCGCGGCCGGCCAGCAGCTCGGAGAAACACCACGAAAGCGCGCTATCGCCCGGGGTTCCGGCGGCATCCCACAGCTCACTCACGCTCGAGGCAAAAAGCGCCAGGCCGAGCGGAATCATAATGAGGCTCGCAAAGCGCACGATAGCGTTCAGCACGTTCATGATCTCGGAATTGACCTTTTTAACGTACTTGGCCTCGTTGTTGATCTTGGCCACGTAGTTATCGGCACCAACGTGGATCACACGGGCGCGCAGCAGGCCCGAGTCGATAAAGCTGCCACTCATGAGCTCGGAGCCGGGCTGCTTTTTGATGAGGTCACTCTCGCCCGTCAGCAGGCTCTCATTCACGAGCGCCTCGCCCGACACCACCACGGCGTCGGCCGGAATCTGGTCGCCGCGCCCCAGACGAATGATGTCGTCGAGCACAATCTGGTCCAGGTCGAGCTCCACCTCGGCACCATCGCGCACCGCGATGGCCTTCTTGGAGGTCAGCAGCGTAAGCTTATCGACCATCTTCTTGGAACGCATGGACTGAATGACGCCAATAGCGGTATTGAGGAACACCACGAACAGGAACGTCAGATTCTTAAACGAACCGGTCAAAATGACCAGGAACGCCAAGATCACGTTGATCAAATTGAACAGCGTGCAGAGGTTCTCGATGATGAGCTCTTTGACCGACTTGGTCTTGAGCTCCATGTTGCGGTTGATCTTACCGGCGGCGATGCGCTCCTCGACCTCGGCGGTCGAGAGTCCGCGCTCGATATCCGTTGCTGCCATACCACGTCCCATCACGTCGCGTCGGTATAAGAAAAACCGCCCGGACCATGCGAGGTTCGGACGGTCTTGCGTTCGATGGTGCCCCATGTTGGATTCGAACCAACGGCCTTCTGCTCCGGAGGCAGACGCTCTAATCCCCTGAGCTAATAGGGCCAACGGTTGGCATTATACCCAAGTGCGCCATGGGCTAACAAAATAAAAGAAAAAGCTTTGCAATTCCGTGGGAGACGCGGCGCAACGGCTCGCTTTAGAACGCAAAAGTGAGCTTAATAGTATAAACTCACATGCACCATATATACGGCTCGCAATGCGGGCCGTTTTTGCAAAGGCTAACCATCGAGGTGAGAGGCACACCATGATTGCAATTTTAAAGCAGAGCGCCAGTGACGAGGCCGTCAGCCATATCGTCAGCTGGATTGAGAAAAAAGGCCTGAAGACCGACGTCTCGCGCGGTGAGAACGAGACCATTATCGGCCTGGTGGGCGATACGACTAAGATCGACCCGTTCCTCCTCGAGTCCATGGACGTCGTCGAGCGCGTGCAGCGCGTCTCCGAGCCTTTTAAGCGCGCGAACCGCAAGTTCCACCCCGAGGACTCCGTCATCGACTGCGGCCACGGCGTCAAAATCGGCGGCGACCAGTTCCAGGTCATCGCCGGCCCCTGCTCCGTCGAGGGCGAGAACCTCATCCGCATCGCCCGTCGCGTGAAGGCTGCCGGCGCCACGATGCTGCGCGGCGGCGCCTACAAGCCCCGCACGTCCCCGTATGCCTACCAGGGCATGGGCCCCGCCGGTCTGGACCTGCTGTGCGAAGCCTCGGCCGAGCTCGACATGCCGATCGTCACCGAGATCATGGACCCGCGCGACGTGCAGGTCTTCCTGGACAAGAAGATCGACGTCATGCAGATCGGCGCCCGCAACGCCCAGAACTTCCCCCTGCTCAAAGAGGTCGGCAAGACCAAGACCCCGATTCTGCTCAAGCGCGGCATGGCCGGCACGATCGACGAGCTGCTCATGGCTGCCGAGTACATCATGAGCGAGGGTAACGACAACGTTATCCTGTGCGAGCGCGGCATCCGCACCTTCGAAACCCGCACCCGCAACACCTTCGACCTCAACGCCGTGCCGGTGTTGCACCACCTGTCGCACCTGCCCGTCGTAGCCGACCCCAGCCACGCCACCGGCTACACCCGCTACGTTGAGCCCATGGCGCTCGCGGCGACCGCCTGCGGCGCCAACGGTCTGGAGATCGAAGTCCACGACGAGCCCAGCCGCGCTTGGTCCGACGGCGCTCAGGCCCTCACTCCCGACCAGTTCGACGACACCATGCGCCGCATCCGCGCCATCCGCGAGGTCGTCTGCCAAGAGACCATGGAGTAGCCCATGGGTACGGTGAGAAACGCACGCGTTAACCAGGGCGGTCCCAAATGCGCCGGCATTGTGGGCCTAGGCCTGATCGGCGGCAGCTTTGCCCGCGGCTATGCGCAGGCGGGCGTCCGCGTGCTGGCCTGGGACCCCGATGATGACGTCATGACGGCCGCCAGCATGGGCACCGTTGCCGGCGAGCTCAACGACGAGACGCTCGGCGAGTGCGACATCATCGTCCTGGCATGCTACCCCGAGGCCTGCATCGAGTGGCTCGAGGCGCACGCCCAGGCGCTCGCCGACGCCACCGACACCGACGCCATCATGGGTCCCGTGGTGATCGACACTGTGGGCGTGAAGGGCATCGTGTGTGAGCGGGCCTTTGAGCTCGCACGAGAGCACGGCTTTTACTTTGTGGGCGCACACCCCATGGCGGGCACCCAGTTCTCGGGCTACGCGCACTCCCGCGACGACCTGTTCCAGGACGCACCGCTCGTGCTCGTTCCGCCCGCGGTAGACGATGCCCTTAAGCTGGAGCTCTTGGGCCAGGTGCGCGAGATGGTACGTCCCCTGGGGTTTGGCAAGTTCAGCGTGACCACCGCTGCCGAGCACGACCGCGTGATCGCCTTTACGAGCCAGCTCGCACACGTGGTGTCCAACGCCTACGTAAAGAGCCCGACCGCCCAGATTCACCACGGCTTTTCTGCCGGCAGCTACCGCGACCTCACGCGCGTGGCACACCTCAACCCGCAAATGTGGTCCGAGCTCATGATCGACGACGCCGACGCGCTCGCCTTCGAGATCGACCATCTGATCGAGGCACTCGGAGCCTACAGTCGAGCGCTCAAAGACCGCGACCAGCGCTATCTGGAGAACCTCCTTGCCGAGGGCGATCGCATTAAGCGCGCGCTCGACGACGAGGCCTCCCGCTAGATCATCTACCACGCCAGGTCGAAAGGATCGAAGCTTATGGCGATTACCATCGATATCGACACCGCACGCCCCTACCAGGTGCATGTTGGCACGTTTTTGCTGGAGCAGGCGGGGCCGCTCGTGCGCGCCACTGCCGGCGGCACCAAAGCCGTCATCGTGACGGACACCAACGTGGGCCCGCTCTACCAGGTGCCCGTTAAGCAGAGCCTCGAATCCGCAGGCTACGAGGTGAGCATCTGCACCTTCGAGGCCGGCGAGGCCCACAAGCGCGCCGAGACCTACATCAGCATCTTGGAGTTTGTGGCCGAGCATGAGCTTTCGCGCTCCGACGTGATCGTGGCACTCGGCGGCGGCGTCGTGGGCGACGTGGCTGGCTTTGTGGCCGCCACCTACATGCGCGGCTGCAAGTTTGTGCAGATCCCCACGAGCCTGCTCGCCATGGTGGATTCATCGGTGGGCGGCAAAACGGCCATCGACCTAGCTGCCGGCAAAAACCTGGCCGGCGCCTTTTGGCAGCCAAGTGTGGTTATTGCCGACGTGGGGTGCCTGGCCACCCTCACGCCCGAGCAGTTCGCCGACGGCTGCGGCGAGGTCGTCAAGCACGCCGTGATCGCCGACCCCGAGCTTTTCGCCGAGCTGGAGAAGACCCCGCTCACGCTTGAGCTGCTGAACCGCGACGTGGCCCGTGTGGCGCTCATCATCGCCCGCAATATCGACATTAAACGCGCCGTGGTTGTCGCCGATGAGCGCGAGACCAATCAGCGCAAGCTCCTCAACTTTGGACACAGCGCCGGACACGCCGTCGAGGCCTGCGAGCACTTTGAGCTCGGCCACGGCAACTGCGTGTCGATCGGCATGGGCATCATCACGCATGCCGCAGCGCTTCATGGCATCTGCGACGCCGAGCTACCGGGCCGCATCGAAGAGCTCTGTGAGCGCCACGGTCTCAAGACCCGCTGCGACTTGGATGCCGACGCCGTCTTTGCCGAGGCGCTGCACGACAAAAAACGCGCCGGTGACACTATCGACCTGGTGATTCCGCATGGCATTGGCCGTTGCAGCATCGACCGCACGCCGCTTTCCACCTTCCACGATTTAATTGCCGAGGGTCTCGGCCAGAAGGGAGACGCTTCCGCATGCTAGCCCGCATCACACCGTCCCCGCTCAAGGGCACTGTTCCCGCCATCGCATCCAAGTCGATGGCGCACCGCCTGATCATCTGCGCCGCACTCGCCAACGGCGAGACGCACGTCGCCTGCAATACCACCTGCGCCGACATCGAGGCCACGGTGCGCTGCCTTACGGCGCTGGGTGCCCGCATCGAGACCGTCGAGGATGGCTTCCAGGTCCATCCCACTATGAAGAGTATTGAGTTTGGCCTGCTCAAGGCACTTGCCGGCGGCACGCTCGACTGCGGCGAGAGCGGCTCCACCCTCCGCTTTATGCTGCCCGTCGCTTGCGCGCTGGGCGCAGAGGCCACCTTTGTGGGCCAGGGCCGCCTGGGCGCCCGCCCCCTCTCCCCGCTCTCAGACGAGATCATCGCCGCCGGCTGCGACCTGCAGGGTCTGGGCGGCTTTCCGCTCAAGACGAGCGGCCGCATGCGCCCGGGCACCTTTATGCTGCCGGGCAATGTGAGCTCGCAGTACATCTCGGGCCTGCTGTTGGCGGCCCCGCTGCTGTCCCAGCCCTCCTGCGTGCAGGCGACCGGGCTCATCGAGAGCCGTCCCTACATCAACCTGACGATCCAGGCCATGAAGGCCTTCGGTGTCGAGGTCAACGTCGAGCGCATCCCCGCCAAGAATGGCAAGCCCGAGGTCACAAACTTCCGCGTAACCAGTGGCTCGTACCGCACGCCCGGCAGCGTGGCCGTCGAGGGCGATTGGTCCAATGCGGCCTTTTGGCTGTGTGCCGGCGCCATCGGCACCGACCCCATCACCGTGGAAGGCGTATCACTGAGCTCCGCGCAGGGCGACCGCAACGTGCTCGCCGCGCTTTCGCGCTTTGGTGCCCGCATCGTGCGCTCCACCAACGCCGCCACCGTGCAGTCCGACAAACTCGCCGGCTTTGAGATGGGCGCCCACGACATTCCCGACCTGGTGCCCGTTATCTCTGCCGTGGCATCGCTGGCGCAGGGCCGCACCTTTATCCGCGATTGTGCCCGTCTGCGCATCAAGGAATCCGACCGCTTGGTCACCACCACCCGCGAGCTCACCGCGCTGGGCGCGCAGGTGCGCATTGCCGGCGACGACCTCATCATCAAGGGCGTCGACGCCTTTACCGGCGGCGAGGTCGATTCGCACAACGACCATCGCATCGCCATGATGGCCGCTATCGCCGCGAGCCGCGCCACCGGCGAGGTCGTGATCCACGGTGCCGAGGCCGTCAACAAGTCCTATCCCGATTTCTTCGACCACTACCGCCTGCTGGGCGGCAAGGTCACACTCGAGGAGGAATAGCATGTCCTCGACCTTTGGCAACGTCTTGCACTTAAGCATCTTCGGCCAGTCGCACTCCCCCGCCATCGGCTGCTCCCTCGATGGCATCCCGGCGGGCATCGCTGTTGACCAGGAGCGGCTGCAGGCCTTCCTTGACCGTCGTGCCCCCGGTCGCGACGAGACCGCGACCAAACGCCGCGAGGCCGACGCCGCGCATATCATTGCCGGCGTGGTCGATGGACATACCACCGGCGCGCCCATCGCCGCGATTATCGAGAACACCAACACGCGCTCCAAGGATTACTCCGAGCTGCGCCGCAAGCCCCGTCCCGGACATGCGGACTTCCCTGCGCGCGTGAAGTATCACAACATGCACGATGTCGCCGGCGGCGGGCATTTCTCCGGCCGCCTAACGGCACCCCTGTGCATCGCCGGCGGCATTGCGCTGCAGGCACTCGAGGCCCGCGGCATTAAAGTGATGGCGCATGTGGCGCAGATCGGCGGTATCTCCGACCTGCCGATGGACGACATGGTCTATCGCGAGGCCGACCGCAAGGCGATCCTTACGAACGATCTGCCGTGCATTGACGCCGCCGCAGCCGGCCGCATGCGCGAGGAGATCCTA
>DXLV01000028.1:0-954 GCA_019414545.1 Collinsella sp.
CGGCGCAACCAGTTCCGTCCCCAGCGAGATAATGCCCACGCGCGGGGCAGCATGGACCTTCACGCTCGCATACCCGGCGCTCGCCAGCAAGCCGGCGCCAGCCGGGGCCACAACCTCTCCAGCACGCATCACGGAATCGCCAGCATGCGCTTCCTCAGCAGCCGAGCGAACGTTCTCCCCCACCTTGGCAGGCATCGAGAAGCTCACGTGCGAGCCCTCGTTGCCGTCACCATTAAGCACCTCGACGATCTCGTATTTCACCACGGCATCCGCACCCTCGGGTACCGGCGCGCCCGTCATGATGCGGACCGTCTCGCCCGGGCCAAGAGCGCCCTCAAACACATGGCCCGCGGCCTCGTGTCCGATAACGTCGAGCGTCACCGGCGCCTCACCAGACGCCTGCGCCAAGTCCGCCGAGCGCACGGCATATCCGTCCATAGCGCTGTTGGCAAACGGTGAGATGTCGATATCGGCCACCGCATCCTCGGCCAAGGGAAGGCCGGCGGCCTGCCACACGGGAATCTCGACGAGATCGGTCGGAGCAACATGCGACAGAACAATCGACTGCGCGTCCTCCAGCGGAATGAGTTTCTCTGCCATATGCACCTCTTAATGCCACGGCGCACAACAGGGGCGCCGATTCTTTATGCTTGTCTCAGTATAATCCCCCGACGCGCGACCGCGACTTTGCCTGTACCCGCAAATACACCTGTCGGCCGCAAGCAGCGAAACAGAATGGAAACCAACCCACCGGTTCGTCGCGTTTGCCGCGTTCTATAATGCTTGCGTTGCAACCTAAAAGAGGAACGTATGGCTCATAACGACAAACCCGAAAGCGCAAACGAAGCGCAGGATCATTCTCAGCCGCTCGACGATGGCGGTTTTTTCTCCCTGAACGACGTCATCATGGCCGGCAGGCATCAACTCACCCGTTCCGAGCAGCTCTTGGCAGCC
>DXLV01000028.1:964-13670 GCA_019414545.1 Collinsella sp.
CAACCTACTCGCGAGCGCTAAGTTGCTCGTACTCGTCGCCATCGTCTCGCTCGCCATGGGCGTTGCCGCTTGGGCGTTTTTGGCCTCGCTGAATATCGCGACCGATTATCGTGAACACCATGCGTGGATGTACGCGCTGCTTCCCGTTGTGGGCATGGCCACCGCGTGGGTCTACAAGAACCACGGTCTCGCCGCCAAGCGTGGCAACAACCTGGTCATCGATTCCGCCTTGGGCACCCGCCTCATCCATATGCGCATGGCCGTCCTCACCTTCGTCTGCTCCACGCTCACGCACCTAACGGGCGGATCGGCCGGTCGCGAGGGAGCTGCGGTGCAGATTGGCGGCACCATCGCCAGCAACATCTCGAGCCTCGCCCACCTCAAAAAGCATGATCACCACGACCTCATGCTCGCCGGTATCTCGTCCGCTTTTGGCGCCGTATTCGGCTCGCCCCTCGCCGGCGCGTTCTTTGGCATGGAAATGTGCTTTATCGGCAAGATCGACTACACCGCGGGCATCTACTGTCTGGTCGCCTCGTTTACCGGCTACTTTACATCACTCGCCCTGGGTACCGAGTACGAAGCAAATGCCATCGCCAGCGTTCCCACCATGACACCACGGACGGTTGTCATCGTTGTTATCAGCGCCATCATCTTCGGTCTGACGGCACGCCTCTTTGCCTGGTCGGTTCGAACCGTCAAGAGCCTGTACGGTCGCTTTATCACCAATTACCTTGTTCGCGCACTCATCGGCGCACTCGTGGTTTTGGCCGCCTATGCCCTCCTCGACGCCTGGGACTACGCCGGCCTTTCCACGTGGCTTTCCGGCGCCGGATTTGCCGGTAACACCACCCTGGCGGACGCAGCCATCAAGTTGGTCGTCACAGCGCTTACCCTGGGCGCCGGCTTCCAAGGCGGCGAGGTCACGCCTCTGTTTGGCATCGGTGCGGCGCTCGGCGGCTGGATCGGCTGCCTCGTCGGAATCGACCCCAGCTTTCTGGCGGCTCTCGGCATGCTCGGCGTGTTCTGCGCCGGCCTTAACGTGCCCATCACCACCTGTATGATGGCCATCGACCTGTTCCACGGCACGGCCGCCGGCTTCTTCGTGATCGTGGCGTTTATCAGCTATCTCGCCGGCGGCCACCGCGGCGTGTACCCCGCCCAGCGCATCATCTCACCCAAGCGCCGCTCGCTTATTGTGGACGAGGGCGGCACGGTGGCAGAGGCTATCGAGCGCCACAACGACCTGATAGAGTAGACGTTAGTATTCGCCGTGCAGCCACAATCGGGAGCAATTCGACCCGAGCGAGACCGCACCGTCACGTCATACGCCGGGAGTCACCCCATGCACGGAACTGATTTTGGTCGCACGCTCATCATCGCCAACCCAGCCGCCCAGTCGGGTGCGGCACGCGAAGTTGCCGAGCGCCTGCAACGCTTTTTGGATATGACCGCGCGCGCATCCCAGTTTGACCTGGTGCTGACCGAGCGCATGGGACACGCCAAGGAGCTTGCCGCACGGGCTCAGGGCTATCGCACCGTTATCGCACTCGGCGGCGACGGCGTGATCCACGAGGTCGTCAACGGGCTTATGACGCAAAAGGAGGACGCCCGCCCCGCTCTTGCCGTCCTGCCCGTGGGCTCCGGCAACGATTTTGCCCAGACGCTCGGCATCGAAGATTTCTCCGGCAAGGATTTTGGCGCGCTGCTCACCTGTGAGCTGCAGCGTCAGGACATCGGGCGGATTCGCTCATGGAACCCCGCAAGAGGCAGCGGCGAGGCGATCGTCGAGTATTACGACCAGACGCTCTCCGTCGGTATTGATGCCGCCATCGGCCTTGGCACCACCGAACTGCGCAAAAAGACCGGCTTGACGGGCGCTCCGCTCTACACCCTCTCGGGACTTGAGCAGTTTGGCCTACGCTATCGCAACTACCCCATGACAGCCAGCTTTGACGGCGCGCCCGCCGAGCGCTTAAGGGCGATCATCATGGCGATTCAGCTGGGCCCCACGTATGGCTCGGGCTATCGCATCTGCCCCGATGCCGACCCCTGCGACGGCATGCTCGACGTCTGCTACGCCTGCGGCCCCGTCCCTCGCGCGGTAGCCCTGCCTATGTTCCTTTCGGCCAAGGACGGCCACCATACCAAGTTGCCGCCGGTTCGCATGCGCCGCTGCCGCCATGCCGAGCTCACTTTTGAGGAGCCCGACTACCCCATCCAAGCCGACGGCGAGCCCGTTTTCGCCTCGCGCATCGAGGTCGACATCCTCGGCGGCGCCCTCCACGTCTGGCACCCCACCCGCTAGCCATCCCTAAGTTGCGGTGAAATAGGGACTGTTTATGCAGCTAAAAACGCAAAACAGTCCCTATTTCACCGCAACTTATAAGGAGGCTATTCGTCGCTGCCCGGTTTGCGACGGTTAGCCTTTTTAATAGCGTTGAAGTGCTTGTCATTGAGCCTACGCTGGCGAGAGCGCTGAGGCACCTTGGTCTTTACGCGTCGGCGCGGTGGACGCCCGCGACGCTCAAGCTCAGCGCGCAGCTTACGCAGGCAGCTACTACGGTTTTGGAACTGACTGCGGCTCTCGCGCGCCGTCACGGTAATTCCCGAAGGGATATGTTTCATGCGCACCGCCGAGTCCGTCGTGTTCACGCCCTGTCCGCCCGGACCCGTCGCGCGAAACACCTGCACCTCGCAATCGCGCGCCAACTCCTCGGCCGACATCTCGGCATAGCGCGCATACTCGCGCCATCCCATCTTGTTCTCATCCATATCAACACCTCCCCTCATACAAAAAATGTGACAAAGGGACGGTCCCTTTGTCACATCGCATACCAATCGCTTGTGTTGCGCGCTTAGGCGAAGGTGATCTCGCCGGTCTCGCAGTCCATATCGGCGATACGGGCCAGGCTCTCGACGCGGAAGCCGCGCTCGCGGAGCTTATCGCCGCCGCCCTGGAAGCCCTTCTCCACTGCAATGCCAATACCGGACACCTCGGCACCCGCAGCCTCGCAGATCTTGATAAGGCCCTCGAGCGCGCAGCCGTTGGCCAGGAAGTCGTCGATAATCAGGACCTTGTCGCCCTCGGACAGGAAGCGCTTGCCAACGATGACCGGGTACTCCTTCTGCTTGGTAAAGGAGTAGATGGTCGTGGCATACTGCTCGCCGTCGAGGTTGATGGATTGTGCCTTCTTGGCAAAGACCACCGGCACGCCGCCAAAATGCTGGGCTGCGATGCAAGCCATGCCAATGCCCGAAGCCTCGATCGTCAGGATCTTGTTGATCTCGACGCCTTCGAACAGACGGGCCCACTCGGCGCCCATGTGGTCGAACAGCTCAACGTCGCACTGGTGGTTGAGGAAGGCATCAACCTTAAGGACGTTACCGGCTTTAACGATGCCGTCATGGCGAATACGATCCTCAAGCTCCTGCATGGCGCAACCCCTTCTCGCGGCAACGATACCGCGCGATTAATAAACGTTGTTCGATAGTCTACCACGGACCGACCCCCGCCCGCCCCACAAGCCGCATCGCACCACAAACCAGTCTTTTTGGGACGGCGCGAATCGTGGCAGACAGCCTCCCAACGCACTAATGGCGGGCGCGTATCTTCACCAAACGCACCATGGCAAGCGCAAAGCCCACAGCGGCCACAGCCATCAACACATAGAACACCGAACGGAAACCAAACAAGAACACATCCGGACGGCCTGCAACAAAACTGGTCACGGCCTCGCCCATCGCCACGCTCATCTGCCCATACAGGATATGCGACGCCGCCGTAATGCCCACTGCCATACCCGCATAGCGTGCCAAGCTACCCAGACTGCCCGCAAAGCCGAGCGCTTCGCGCGGGGCCGAACCCATATACAGCGAGTTATTGGGGCTCTGGAAAATCGACGTGCCGCACGACATAAACGCGACACAGCACACGATCACAGGGATGGAAGAGTGCTCGTCGAGCGTGCTTACCGCAAAAAGACCGCATACGTACACGCCCAGGCCGACCGCCGTGGGGCCCTCGCAGCCAACACGGTCCGAAACCGTACCCGAAAGCGGGCCGATAAAGGCATTCACCATCGGCAGCGCCAAAAAGAGCAGTCCGGAAATGTCGGAACCAAAGCCGTGGGCGTCCTGAAAATAGAACGGCAGGATAAACTCGGATGCGCCAATGCCAACAAACACGATGAGCATGCAGGCAAGGTTGATGGTGAAGGCCGAATTTGCAAAGCAGCGGCGCGCGGCCTCCGCCAGCGACATGGGGCGCTCGCCGGCCTCCGGCTTAACATGCGGCAGCGTATAGAGCCCCACGATAAACGAGATGACGCCAATAGGCAGGTTGATGAGGAAGATACTCTCCCAGGGAAAGCTTGCCACTAGCATGCCACCGAGCACGGGGCCACACATCATGCCGAGGGCCACGAAGGTCGCAAGAATACCCATGGCACGGCCTCGTTCGCGCGCCGGGAACGACTCGGTGATGATACCCATGTTGTTAGCCATGGCCGCCGCGCAACCGACGCCCTGAACGATGCGCGCCAGAATAAGAACCTCGAGCGAGGCCGAAAGGCCGCACAGCTGCGAACCGACCGAAAAGACGATGACGCCCAGCTGGAACACATTCACCTTGCCGCGCACGTCGCCCAGACGGCCAAACGGCAACATAGCCACGCACGTCGCAAGCAGATACACCGAGCTTACCAGCTGAATGCGATCGAGGCCCACGCCCAGCTCCTTTTGCATCACGGGCAGTGCCACGGTCACGACGGTCGAATCCAGACACACCATAAACGCCATGATGAGCACGGTAAACAGAATCGCCCATTTGTTCTTGCCATGGGTATCGCCCTCAAGGGCAATGTGCTCGCGGCGCAGCTGCTCTGCGGTTTTCTCCATATCCATCCTTTCGAGTGGCCCAACGCAAAAAAACGGGGCCCCAATCGCCTACAAACAGTCGCGATTGGGGTCCCGCCTACGGAATCGGAACGAAAGATCGCCGAAGCTTTCTGCCAGCATCGGCGCCTTATGCGAACGCTAGCCTAGCACTGCTCGAGTGCCTGCTCAAGGTCGGCAATCAGATCGGCCGTATCCTCGAGGCCGCACGACAGGCGCACCATATCGGCGGAGATGCCGCAGGCGATGAGCTCCTCATCGTTCATCTGGCGGTGTGTGGCATTAGCGGGATGCAGGCAGCAGGTGCGGGCGTCAGCCACATGCGTGGCGATCTGGGCAAGTTTAAGGCTCTTCATAAAGGTCTCGGCCGCCGCGCGACCACCGTTAAAGCCAAAGCTCACAACGCCGCAGGTACCGTTGGGCATGTACTTCTGAGCCATGTCATAGTACTTATCGCCCTCCAGGCCCGGATAGCTCACGAAGCGTACCTTGGGATGGCTCTGCAGGAACTTGGCAACGGCCAGGCCGTTCTCACAATGACGCGGCATGCGTACATGCAGGCTCTCGAGCGAGCTGTTCAGGAAGAAGGCCGCCTGCGGGTTCTGCATGGGACCGAGGTCGCGCATGAGCTGCGCGGTGGCCTTGGTAATGAAGGCACCTTCGCGACCGAACTTCTCGGCATACGTCACGCCGTGGTAGCTCTCGTCGGGCGTGGTGAGACCCGGGAACTTATCCGCATGGGCCATCCAGTCAAACTGGCCGTGGTCAACGATCACGCCGCCCAGGTAGGCAGCATGTCCATCCATGTACTTGGTGGTGGAGTGCGTAACGATGTCGGCGCCCCACTCAAAGGGACGGCACATCACGGGCGTCGGGAAGGTGTTGTCGACCATCAGCGGCACGCCGTGGTCATGCGCGGCCTTGGCAAAGCGCTCAATATCGAGCACGGCAAGGGCGGGGTTGGCGATCGTCTCGCCAAAGACGAGCTTGGTATTGGGCTCAAAGGCCGCCTCGAGCTCTTCATCGGTGCAGTCGGGGGCGACGAACGTGCAGGTCACGCCCATGCGGCCCATGGTGTGGGCGAGCAGGTTATACGTACCGCCGTAAATGGCAGAGCTAGCGACCACATGATCGCCGGCACCGGCCACATTAAAAATCGCGAGGAAGTTCGCAGCCATGCCCGAGCTCGTGAGCATCGCGGCGGTACCTCCCTCCATCTCGCAGATCTTAGCGGCAACGAGATCGCACGTGGGGTTCTGCAGGCGGCTGTAGAAGTAGCCCGACTCCTCCAGGTCAAACAGCTTGCCCATGTGCTCGGACGTGTCGTACTTCCACGTGGTGGACTGGTAGATGGGCACCTGGCGCGGCTCGGCATCTCCCGGGTGATAGCCGCCCTGAACACATGTAGTACCGATGGTCTGCTCGCTCATATCTAGCTCCCTTGCCTGGGTTACGTTTTATTCGGTTCACGATACCGCTACCCTGCACCCCTCTCAACCCATCCCAAAGGTAGGTTATTGGACAAATTGATCAGGAGTATTTATCTCAAGCCTTGGGCATTTGCTCGATAGATAAAAACGAGGCATACGTGAAGCTCTCGATGATTACATGCCCCGTCACGGGTACCATAGGCGGGTACACCGTGACCAAGGAGACAACGATGAAGCAAATCGATACGGCCCAGCTCGACATCACCGCCTGTCAGGCTCAAGCTGCCGAATATCACGCCCGTGGCTTTAACTGCGCCCAGGCCGTCACCTGCACGCTCGCGCCCGCCGTCGAGCTCGACCCCCAGGTCGCCTTTACCCTCACCGAGGGCTTTGGCGCCGGCATGGGCGGCATGACCGAAACCTGCGGCGCCATCTCGGGCGCCGTGGCCATCATGGGCTTTGTAATGAGCGACGGCATGGAAAACCCCAAGACCAAGGGCCAGACCTACAAGCTGTCGCGCGAAATCGCCAAGCGTTTTGGCGAGAAGAACACGACAACCGTCTGCGGCACGCTCAAGGGCATCGGATCGGATAAGGGTCCGCTCCGCAGCTGCCCCGGCTGCATCGACGATGCCGTCGAAATCGCCTGTGATGTGCTAAAGCAGCTCGCCGAGTAAACAGCGGAAACATAAAACGACGGCCGGCGCGCTTGGGATTCACCCAAAAGCACGCCGGCCGTCGCCGTTAGAACTCGGCAAATTCGGGAGTGCTGACCTCAATCTCCTCGCGCCCCGCCATAAGCTCGCGCATCTTAGCGCAAAACGACTCCTGCTCCCCCGCCTTAAACACCAAATGAAGTGTCACGGCATCCGCGTACTCGGTATCCGAAACCTTGGCACCGGAATCCTGGGCCAAGCGAAGCACCTGCTCATACTGCGGATAGGCCACATGCACGTCAACAGGCACGACACTCGTCATCTCGACGATCTGCCCGGCCTCCTGAGCCGCGGCCACCGCCGCTTGCGTCGCCGCAGTATAGGCGCGAACCAGGCCGCCCGGCCCCAACAGCGTGCCGCCAAAATAGCGCGTCACTACGCAGCAAACATTTTTGAGCTCCGCACCGCGCAACACCTCGAGCGTCGGCATACCGCTCGTGCGGCTCGGCTCACCATCATCGCTCTGGCGCTCGCGTCCATCGACCAAAATCCACGCGGGAACATTGTGTCGAGCGTCGTAATGACGCTTGCGAACCATCTCGATAAAGGCATTCGCCTCGTCCTCGGACTCAATATGGACCAGCTGGGCAATAAACCGGCTCTTGCGGTCCACAAACTCGCCCGAAACCTCAATATTCGATTGCAGAGTAAAATAGCTGTCCAACAAAGCCCCTCAACAGAATAATGCGCGGCAACAAACAGCCTCAATAATACGGCAAAGGCCGTACCAATAACCCCGGTAAAAAGAACAGCAACGCCGATGACCAGGAAACAACAGCGAGACGGCGTCAGCTGAGTCGATTTGGCCCGAAAGAGGAGGGAGCACGCCTTATGGCGGCGACCGACGAATGAGCGCCAAATCGGCCAGCTGACGCCGTCGCAGCGTCAACATAGTTGCTGAGTGGGCCTATAAGCCGGGTTCTGTCGTGAACGGTCATTTATCTTGTCTGCACGTTACCGTGCAGCTCCACGCACGCTACCCGAACGCGGACCGGGCCGGCCCATAGCGTTCCTATTCGCGCTTGCTCCGGATGGGGCTTGCCAAGCCGCCATGTTGCCACGACGCTGGTGGTCTCTTACACCACCGTTTCAGCTTTTCCCTTTACGCCTTGCGGCGCAGGTGGGAGTCTTCTTTTCTGCGGCGCTTTCCGTCGGATCACTCCGCCCGGCCGTTAGCCGGCATCCCGCCCTCTGGAGCCCGGACTTTCCTCACGCGTACTGCAAGCAGCACATCGCGCGACCGTCTGGCCCACTCAGCAGTGCAAGAGTGTAACACACCGTTGCCGCAGGCAATGGCACAACGCAAACGCTCGACACGATAAACCAAGAACCGCCATGCGCTACAATGGTCCTGTCGATGGGCAACGTCGTCAGTCGAGACGCGACCGCGCTCCGCACCCCTCCGTCTACTCGGTGTGTTCCCGCCTCCTCCCCGAGGCGGGATGTCGGCTTTTTTCATGCACCGACAATCCAATAGCCTGTGGACAGCCCGGCAGCATTGCGCATCCCGGTGCCAAATGCAAAAAGGGACCCGTCCATTACGGACGGATCCCTTAAAACAAGTGATCGTCAAACCGATTTACTCGGCGTCGGTCTCCTCGTCCTTCTTCTCGGAAGGCAGCGGGGTAACCTCGATCTCGACGCCCAGAGTCTCAGCAGCAGACTTCATGGACAGGGAGATACGACGACGGTCGAGGTCGATTTCCATGACTTTGACCTGAACCTTGTCGCCCACATGGGTGACCTGAGAAGGCTGATCGACGTGCTTGTTGGCCATCTCGGAGATGTGCACCAGGCCCTCGATGCCCTCGCCCAGATCGACGAAAGCGCCGAACGGGACAAGCTTGGTCACAGTGCCCTCGACGATAGCGCCGACGGGGTACTTCTTGACCAGTGCGCGCCACGGATCCTCGGTGGTCTGCTTGAGACCCAGGGAGATGCGCTCGCGGTTGAGGTCGACGTCGAGAACCTCGACCTCGACCTCCTGGCCGACCTTGACAACCTCGGAAGGATGGTTGACGTGGTTCCAGGAGAGCTCGGAGATGTGGATGAGGCCGTCGATACCGCCGAGGTCGACGAAGGCGCCGAAGTCGACGATGGAGGAAACGGTGCCCTGGAGACGCATGCCAGACTTGAGCTTGGACAGGATCTCAGAGCGCTCGGCCTTACGGGACTCCTCGAGCACGACGCGACGGGAGAGGACAACGTTGTTGCGGTTGCGGTCCATCTCGATGACGCGGGCCTCGATGCGGGTGCCCATGTAAGAGGTGAGGTCCTTGACGCGACGGAGGTCGACGAGGGAAGCGGGCAGGAAGCCACGCAGGCCGATGTCGAGGATCAGGCCGCCCTTGACAACCTCGATAACCTCGCCCTCGACGTTCTCGCCGGAGTTGAACTTCTCCTCGATGCGGTTCCAAGCACGCTCGTACTCGGCACGCTTCTTGGACAGGACCAGACGACCGTCCTTGTCCTCCTTCTGGAGAACCAGAGCCTCGATGGGATCACCGAGTGCAACGATGTCTGCAGGGTTAGCGTCCTTGCGGATGGACAGCTCGCGGACCGGGATAACGCCCTCGGACTTGAATCCGATGTCAACGAGCACCTCGTCATGCTCGATCTTAACGACAGTGCCATTAACGAGATCGCCCTCATCAAAGTCGGTAATCGTACCGTCGATGAGGTTGTTCATCTCCTCCTCGTTGACATCGTCAAGAGAGAAAATGGACGAGTTCTGAATCTCACTCAAAGGTGGACCCCTTTCGAACTACGGGGCCCCGATTGCTAGGACCTACAGAAGGGTGCGACAAGCACACAACGTTTAGGAACACTCGGGAGCCGACAGATACTAATGTGACGCTTATGCAATCACGTTCGTATAGGTTACGGGGAAATGAGTTCGATTTCAAGCGTGAACTGCGATTTTTTACTCGTGTGGAGACTTTTTCGTAATCTTATGAACACACGTCTCCGCAACTTGACGATAACCAGCCAGGCATTCGGCTTTGGGGTAAAGTATCCGGAGCCAACGATTCTAGATCGATTTTTCGAGAAAGGTGCCCGCGTGCTCAAAGCAGTCGTTTTCGATATGGACGAAACGCTTCTTAGCATCAACCTCAACGCGTTCATCCTTCGCTATTTTAAGGATGTCTCTTCGATGCTCGCGGATATCGGGCGCCGCAGCCGCGGTGGCACGATGGCACGCCTCGGCACCATCCTGGTCGACCTCAACGCCAATCGCCGCAGCAGCACGGACAATCGCACCAATCTTGAGTTTTACCAAGAAGAGGTCGAGCGCCGATGCGGCATTTGCCTCTCGGACCCACTTATCTACGAGGCGTTTACCTACTACGACCGCGAAGTTCTTTCGTACAAGAATGACGAACTCATCAACGCCCATGCCATGCCGGGCGCACACGCCGCGCTTCAGGCCGTACAGGACGCAGGGCTGCGCTGCGCGCTCTTTACCAACCCCAGCTTTCCGCAGGGGGCCATCGAGTGCCGCATGGGTTGGGGCGACCTGGCCGACGCCCCCTTTGAGCTCGTCACGCACATGGGAAACGCCACCCGCTGCAAGCCTGATGCCACCTACTATCTAGAGCAGCTTCAGGTGATGGGGCTCGAACCGCACGAGGTCCTTATGGTGGGCAACGATCCCAAACGCGACTTCCCTAGCCCCGCCTGCGGCATTCAGACTGCCTATGTAGGCCAGGGCAAGCCCAACCGAGTCACCTGGCGCGGAACCATGGAAGGCTTCGCCCGCGACTTTAACGCCGTAGTAGAAGCCTTCTACGAACACCAAGTAGCCGACGAACTGTCCTAGCACACTTGGGTTTTGCCGATCATGATGTTGAGGATCTCGACGTCGGTGTCCTTCATGCCCACACGGCCCACGTAGCCCATGCTGGCAATCGTCTGCTCGACGGTATCCTGGATCAAACCCTCGCCGGCACGGAAGCCACGCCCCTGCATGGCCATGTCATGTCCCAGAATCGCCGCATCGACGGCAGCCGAAATCTTGGCGGCACAGCTCGCCTTGGCGCCATCGCACACGATGCCGCCAACGTTACCGAGCGTGTTCGAAACCGTCGAGCCAATCTGCTCGCGCGTGCCACCGCACAGCCAGGTAATCGCAGCACCGGCACCGCACGCAGCGCAAATAGCACCGCAAAACGCCGAGAGCGCACCAATATAGCTCTTGATATGCACGGCGATAAGATCGGACAGCATCACGGCGCGCACCAGGCGCTCGTGGTCGCAGCGCAGGTATTCGGCATACTCCATGACGGGCAAGGCGCAGGTAATGCCTTGATTGCCCGAGCCGCACACAATGGCGACCGGCAGCGCGCAACCGTTCATGCGGGCGTCGGACCCGGCGGCCGCACGGGCACGGGCACGGCAGGCGACGTCATCGGCACGAGCACCCAGCAGCGTACGACCCACCTCGGCGCCCCAAGCGTGCGCAAGGCCCTCGGCACTGATTGCGCCATTCAGCTCAATCTGACGCTCAACGGCAGCGCGGGCGCCCTCAATGTCACCGTCCTCGATAAAGTCAATGATGGAATCAATGGACATGGGCGTATCGGCGTTATCTGCCGCACGCTCGGCCACCACGCGCTCGGCGCAGGCGGCGCACTCCCCCGCCGACTTGCCGCATACCGGAATACCATCGAGCGTATGGCACGTGACATTAGTGTGGTGATCGGTAATCTCGACGACCGCGGTATGGCCCCCGGCCGTCGCAGTCACCTTGATGTAGAGGTTGGGCACACCCTCGACAAGCGACACATCGCAGTAGCCGGCGTCGGCGAGGAGCTCGGCCACACGAGCGCGGTCTTCATCGTTAACGCTCTCGAGCACCTCAAGCGCGCTCTTAGCGTCGCCGCCCACGGCACCCAGCACGGCCGCGGCCTCAATACCGTGCATACCGCCCGAGTTGGGCACGGTCACGCTCTTAACGTTCTTGATTATGTTACCCGAGCAGGCAACATTCATATGATCGGGTTCGCAACCGAGCGTCTGGCTCGCCAGCGCCGCTGCATAGGCAACGGCAATAGGCTCGGTGCAGCCGAGTGCACAGACAAGCTCGCGGTTCAAAACATCGCAAAACGCGGCATCACGGATGGAATCGGTAGGCATAGGTATCTCCTGCTTGCATAACGGGCTGGACTCTCAAAAAAGTTAGCTCCTTTATTTGATAACAATGCATCAAAAACCGCAACCACGGTTCCGGCGGACGGCGCTCAAGCACAAATTGGCGGCATTATTCATGAGAAGCCGGTCTTGTTGCCTGCTAAAGCGTTTGACCAAAAAACGCCCGAGCGTTTACGCAAAAGTCGCGCTATCATGCAGTCGAACGCGGTAAACACCTTTAGCATTTGCGCCGCACAGACCAGAGAGGAACCATCCATGAAGATCGGTATCGGTAACGACCACGCCGCCGTCGAGCTCAAGAACATCATTTCCGAGCACCTGAAGGAGCGCGGCTGCGAGGTCGTGAACTTTGGCACCGACACCTCCGAGAGCTTTGACTACCCCATCGCCGGCTACAAGGTGGGTAAGGCCGTTGCCAACGGCGACGTCGACCTGGGCATCCTGATCTGCGGTACCGGCGTCGGGATCAGCCTGGCTGCCAACAAGGTCGAGGGCGTACGCGCCGTCGTATGC
>DXLV01000028.1:13680-17898 GCA_019414545.1 Collinsella sp.
CCAACGTGCTCGCCTTTGGCGCCCGCGTCGTTGGCTCCGAGCTCGCCAAGATGATCGTCGACGAGTGGCTCGACGCCGAGTTTGAGGGCGGCCGTCACGAGCGTCGCGTTAACCTCCTCAACGAGATCGACCACACGCGCGGCCTTAAGATCGTCGACGAGGCCTAAAGATTCACAAAGCCATACGACGCTAACGCCAGCCCCCGCCCGGAAGAAACATCCGGACGGGGGCTCTTTAGTAGATTTGTGGGGGTTTACCAAAAGTCTACTGGAATAAAAAGGGCGCCGCGGATGAAGTTCCGCGGCGCCCAAGCCACACGCTAACAGCTTTAAGGAGTCAAAGCTGGTTTAGCTAAAAAAGCGCTTGATCTCGATCTCGGCGTTCTCCAGGCAGTCGGAGCCGTGGATCACGTTGGCGTTTACATCGACAGCAAAGTCGCCGCGAATGGTGCCGGGGGCAGCATCAAGCGGGTTGGTGGCGCCCATAAGGGTGCGCATCTTGGAGACAGCGGAGAGGCCGGAAACGACCATCTTGACGACCGGACCGCTCGTCATAAAGTCGCACAGACCGCCAAAGAAGGGCTTGTCGGCCAGATGGGCGTAGTGCTCCTCGACGGTAGCGCGCTCGAGCGTGGTCATCTCCATGCGCTCGATAACAAGGCCGCTGCGCTCAATGCGAGCAACGATCTCGCCGATCTTGCGATCGCGCACGGCGTCGGGCTTAATCATGATGAAGGTCTTCTCGATAGCCATAAGGTAGCCTTTCAAGTAGGTTCGCGCGTGCCCAAGTCCCATTCCGGCACCCGCCTGGACTGCATCGTAACAGAGTTCTAGCTGCAGTTAAACAAAAAGCCGTTTATTGAAGCGTTATTATTTATTAAAGCGCTCCATATGTGTCACTTCTGTTTCGAAGCCCGACTAGAGTACCATCCGTCCCACTTTCAACTGCAACGAACAGAACGGGCGGTCGATTGTAGCCCGTGAACGCACCCCCTTCACAACCTGCGCAAATGTCCTACAGAAGTTCTCGACAAGCTCCTTCCTTCTCTATAACAAAACGGGTGCCCACCGTAGCGGGCACCCGTAAAGGCAAAATATGATGAACACACCAGACAGACGCATCCAATAAGCTAATTAGCTCCGTGGCCCATCTCGACGACCTTGGATAACGAGCCAAACACACCCTCATCGGCCGCGAGCTGCGCCTCGGCGCTTCCCAACTGCACGGCAACGGCAGCAGGGGCGGTACCACCCTCGGTCGTGCGCGCGGCGACAATCGACGGGATGTCGAGTGCCTCGGTAATGTCGCGCTCAAAGAGCGGACTTGCCTCCTGAAACACCTCAAACGGCAGGTCCTCAAGATTGCAGCCGCGCTTCTCACACATCAGGACAAGATGACCCACCACGGCATGTGCCTCGCGGAACGGCAGGCCGCGCTTTGCCAGGTAATCGGCAACATCAGTGGCTGCCAAGTGGCCCACACCACACTCGCGCGCCATGGCGTCCTCGTTGACGGTCCAAGTCGAAATCATGCCGGCCATAACGAACAGGCACTGCATGAGCGTATGGGCGGTATCGAGCGCGCCCTCCTTGTCCTCCTGTAAGTCCTTGTTATATGCGAGCGGCAGGCCCTTCATGGTCACCAGTAGCTGCACCAGGTTGCCATACACGCGACCGCTCTTGCCGCGGATAAGCTCGGCAAAGTCGGGGTTCTTCTTCTGCGGCATGATGGACGAGCCGGTGGAGTAAGAGTCGGAAAGCGTGATAAAGCCAAATTCGGAGCTCGACCACAGCACGATCTCCTCGGAAAGACGCGACAGATGCATGGCCATAACGGAGCCAGCGTAATGCAGATCGAGCAGGAAATCGCGATCGGAAACAGCGTCGAGCGAGTTAGGGATCACACCCGCAAAGCCAAGTTCGGCAGCCGTCATCTGGCGATCGAGCGGATAGCTCGTGCCGGCAAGCGCGGCAGCACCCAGCGGGCAGTTGTCGGCGGCATCGAAGGCGGCCTTCAGGCGCGTAAAGTCCCGCGCGAACATCCAGGAATACGCCAGCAGATGATGCGACAGCAGAACCGGCTGAGCGTGCTGCATGTGCGTGTAGCCCGGCAGAATCACCTTGTCATACTTCTTAGCGGCATCCACCAGCACATGACGAAACGAAAGATTGGCCTCCATGAGCTCCTTGGCGAGCGCCTTGACGCCCAGGCGCGTATCGGTCGCCACCTGGTCGTTGCGCGAACGTCCGGTATGCAAGCGCTTACCGGCCTCGCCGATGCGACGCGTCAGCTCGCTCTCGATGGACATATGAATGTCTTCGTCGTTGATATCGAAGGTGAAGTTACCGGCATCGATATCCTGTTCGATTCCAGTCAGGCCCTTGGCAATCGCCTGCTCATCCTCGGCACTGATGATGCCCTGAGCCGCCAGCATCTTGGCATGCGCCTTAGAGCCGGCGATATCCTGCTTATAGAGATGTTTGTCGACCGGCAGCGACGCGCCAAACTCCTGCGTGACCTCGGCCACGCCCGCCTCAAAACGACCGCCCCAAAGAGCCATGGAACCGTCCCCTTTCATCAAATATCAAAACATCGGCGCACGAAGCGTTACGCCATGTCGCTAAAGCGATTTATCAACCGCTAGTTTTGCACATCCCCCGCCGCACGCGAGGCTGACAAGCTAAATAGCGAAGAAGTGACGCACCATGCACTTGGCGCCCATGGATTCCCTCCTGAGGTTACCCTGCGAGGCGTCAATCCAAGCCTTCAGACTCATGGGGACCTCCTCCACCTTGGCGGTATCGAGCTCGGGGGCAAGAGAAAGCAAAGAGTGTGCAATAGCGTCAAACATAGTAGGTACTCCTCAGATATATATAGGCACAGAGCCGCCAAATTGATAGAAGGAGCCCCGCCGGACAACCCCGGCGGGGCTCGGACTCAGCCGCAGACGCGGCATCATATATGCGGGCGGAACGTAGGGGCCACCGATGTTAAGAAGTGTCAGCAAGCATAACGAAAGGTAGGGACCCCGTGCGCCCGTTATGTATCACGCGGATGGGCCGCGCGGATACCAAGGGAAGGAGGCGCTAGGCCTGGGCAGCAGCAGAGCTGGGGCCCTGGACCTTTGCCCACGTCTTGAGCGACAGCGTATCGATCTCGATAAAGCCGGCGCTGGCCTTCTCGTCAAACGTGGTGTCGCGGTCGTAGGTAGCCAGACCGTAGTCGTAGAGGCTGAAGGGGCTCTTGCGGCCGACGACATGGCAGTTGCCCTTAAAGAACTTCAGACGGACAGTGCCGGTCACGAACTTTTGCGTGTCGGCCATAAAGGCATCGAGCGCGTTCTTGAGCGGGCTGTACCACTGGCCGTTGTACACGGCGGTGGCCCAATCCTGCTCGAGCTTGATCTTGGTCTTGAGCAGGTCGCCCTCGACGCAGATGTCCTCGAGCGCCTTGTGGGCGGTGATGAGCGTCAGGGCGCCGGGAACCTCGTAGCACTCGCGGCTCTTAAGGCCCACCAGGCGATCCTCGACCAGATCGAGACGGCCAAAGCCATTGTCGCCGGAGATCTTGTTGAGGGCGATGACGATCTCAGAGAGCTTCATCTTCTTGCCGTCGACGGCGACGGGCTTGCCGGCCTCAAACTCAATCTCGGTGTAGGTCGGGGTGTCCGGGGTGTCCTCGGAATTCTTGGTCATAACCCAAGCGTCGTCGAGCGGCTCATTCCAGGGATCCTCCAGGTGACCGCACTCAATGGCACGACCCCACAGGTTGTCGTCGATGGAGTAGGGGTTGTCGTTGGCACCCTCGGGAACCGGCACGTTGTGGGCGTGGGCATAGGCGACCTCGTCGGGGCGACACTTCAGGTCCCACTCGCGAACCGGGGCGATAACCTTGAGCTCGGGGTCGAGGGCCTTGACGGCGGCCTCAAAACGGACCTGGTCGTTACCCTTGCCGGTGCAGCCGTGGGCGACGTAGGTCGCGCCAAACTCGTGGGCGACCTCAACAAGCTTCTTGGCAAGCAGCGGGCGAGACAGGGCGGAGAGCAGCGGATACTTGTTCTCGTACATGGAGTTTGCTGCAATGGCTTTGGTCAGGAACTCATCGGAGAACTCGTCGCGCAGGTCGAGCACCTGGCAATCGAGAACGCCCAGGTCGAGCGCCTTCTGCTTCTTGGCATCCAGTCCGGTCTCTTCCTGGCCCACGTTGCCGCAGACACAA
>DXLV01000028.1:17908-18498 GCA_019414545.1 Collinsella sp.
TGCTCATGGCTGTTTCCTTTCGCCCTTGGTAGCTAGTTAGAACATCGGTCAGTTGCAAGTCATTTCAAGGTCATATACCGTGCAATATCAGGTTAAATAGCAAAAATCAGCACATACATGCCCTAGAAACATGCAGCAATGTCGTGCTAAAACCCAACGACCTCAAAATGACTCTGTTGAGGCAATTCGCCCCATGCGGACAGAGACGATTGTTATCGTCGTCGGGAAATTGCGCGCTGGCGTCGGATGGCATTGTCTGCAGTGGTGATGATCGTTACGAACTGCATCTGCCTCTCCTTTCACCTATCGCCGGGCGCAATTCTAATATCGTAAACGGTACCTTTTCCTCGGTAAGCGGTTGTTTTTCCGTCTCCGTTTTCGATGGTCGCTATATTACGCTAAAGTGCCCGCAGCACAAGCGACAAATTCAAATTTCTGAAAAGTTTTTTCATTACTTTGTGAAGCGTGGTGCAAATACGCTCCGTTCCTGCGAAAATACGCCCGACTACGAATTGATGGCTATAACGTCTGAAACAATCTCGAAACGAAAGGCTCGCTTTTATGCAAACTTACGAATCGGACGCCAATAT
>DXLV01000028.1:18508-27919 GCA_019414545.1 Collinsella sp.
GGAAACATTAAGATTCTCGCCGTCGACATGGACAAGACGCTGCTGACCGACGAGCGCGTGCTGCCCCAGGGTCTTGATGAGCGCCTAGACAAGCTCGCCGACGCCGACATCGTATTCTGCCCCGCCAGCGGACGTCCCGCCCCCAAGCTCGAGGAGATGTTCGAGGGCGTCAAGAACCGCCTCGCCTTTTGTCCCGACAACGGAGCGTGCGTGATCTATCGCGGCAGCTATATCTATAAGAGCACTATTGACGTGGAGCTGTATCAGCAGGTCTTGAGCCGTGCCTCGGAGGATCCGCGCGCTGTCCCCGTCCTTTGCTGCTTCGACGAGTTCTACGTGCTTGCCCGCGACCATCAATACCACGACGAGATCAGCGTCTACTACAACACAATCAACTACGTCGACAGCTTTGATGGCATTGATTTCGAGTCCAACAAGATTTCGGTCTTCTTCCCCGGCTACGACGCCGAGCCCGCTTTCCGCGAGACCTATAGTCCCGAGTTCTCGGACAAGCTCTACGTCACCAACGCCGGGCGCGAGTGGATCGACTTTATGAACCTGGGCGTCGACAAGGGCGCCGGCGTCGCGCACCTGTGCGAACACCTGGGCATCGATATTGCCGACGCCGCCGCCGTGGGCGATACGTACAACGACATCCCCATGCTGGAGCGCGTCGGTCACAGCTTTATCGTGGACAACGCCGAGGAGCACATGAACGCGCATGCCAAGTGGCGCATTCCGAGCAACAACGACGGAGGCGTACTGACGCTCATCGACGCCATCTTGGCGGCTCGTTAACGTTGCTCGTCGGACCTGGCCGGGCGAGGCGGGTAAGTTTTTCGTTCGGTCGGGTCCTGGGCTCGCTCGGAAAGCACATTAAGTGCTTTCCGGCTCGTGCGGAATCTACGAAAACTTACCCGCCTCGCCCGGCCAGGTCCTGCGGTGACTTGCTTGCCGCCTGGATGGCGTCTTGGCGCCTAGATACTTTGGCTGAATTTAATTGAACGAAGGACGCTCCTTGTTGATAAGGGGCGTCCTTCTGTTTTTGGTTACTTTGGAACTGTGGTTGCTTCCCTATTTGGCGTCGGCCCAGGTTATGCCGGTGCTGGCTTCGGCGATGAGGGGTACGCGTAGGTCTACTACGTGCTCCATGACGTCGCGGACCATGGCGGTGAGGCGCTCGACTTCGTCGACGGGGCACTCAAAGTCCAGTTCGTCGTGTACCTGCAGGATCATGTGGGCGGCAAAGCCTTCTTCTTCCAGGCGACGGCTTACGCGGGCCATGGCGATCTTGATGATGTCTGCTGCGGTGCCCTGCATGGGATGGTTCATGGCCGTGCGCTCGCCAAAGCCGCGGAGTTGCGGGTTTTTGGCCTTGAGCTCGGGAATATGGCGTCTGCGGCCATACATGGTCTCGGCGTAGCCCGTCTGCTTGGCGCGCGCCACCACGTTGTCGAGGAACGTACGCACGCCCGGGTAGGCCTCGTAGTAGCGGTCGATCATGTCGCGCGCCTCGGCCATCGAGATATGCAGCGACTGCGACAGGCCGTAGGCCTGCTGGCCATACACGATGCCAAAGTTCACGGCCTTGGCGCGACTGCGCAGGTCGAGCGTTACCTCGGACACCGGCACACCAAACACGCGCGCCGCCGTCTCGGCATGGAAGTCCTCGCCCTCGTTAAAGGCGCGCACCAAGTGCTCGTCACCCGAGAGATGTGCCAGCAGACGCAGCTCGATCTGCGAGTAGTCCACCGCCAAAAAGACGCTTCCCTCGCCTGCCGAAAACGCCGTCTTGACGGTACGCCCCAGCTCCGAGCGCGTCGGAATGTTTTGCAGATTAGGGTCGCTCGAAGACAGACGCCCCGTCGCGGTGATGGTCTGGTTGTACGTGGTGTGCACACGACCGTCACCGCGGCGCAGCGGGCCCAACGTGTCCAGATAGGTTGACTTGATCTTGGACTTCTCGCGCCAGTCTAAGATCAAACGAACAATCTCGTGGTCACGGGCAAGATCACTCAGTACCTTGGCATTGGTCGAATAGTAACCGCGCTTGGTCTTTTTGAGACCCTTGGTCGGAAGGCCCATCACATCAAAGAGCACATGCGAAAGTTGCATGGGGCTGCCGATGTTAAAGGTCTCGTCACCGGCAAGGTCGCGAATGCTTCGTTCGACCTCGGTGATCTGGGTCGCCAGACCCTCGGACAGACTGTGCAGGCGGTCGGGGTCCACGAGCATGCCCGCGCGCTCCATCTTGGCAAGCACCGGCACGAGCGGCATCTCGATGCCATCGAACACGTTGGCGGCGTTCTCGCGGGCCATGCGATCGCGCAGCGGCGCCACGAGTGCCAGCGTCAGGGCCGCAGTGCGGGCAGCAGGCGCAGGAGCGTCCTCGCCAGCACCCTCCGCGCCGCGCGCCGCAGGCAGCGTCATCTGCAGATACGTATCGGCAAGATATGCCTCATCGAACTCGGAGCGGTCGGAATCCAACAGGTAGGCGGCAACCACGGTGTCGAAGATGCGTGTGGAAACAGCGGACAGCGGGTCCATGAGCTCGGGCTCAGAGGAATCGATAGGCGAAAGCTCGTGCAGCAGCGCCTTCATGTCCGGGCTTGCCACGCGGCCATCCATAAACAGGCGCGCGAGCACGCCAGCGATCACGCCGTGGGCAAAATTGAAGCCATCGACAGCGGCAGGCGTGCCGCCATCGACTTCCTCGAGCGCAAAGAGCCCCTTGGACGTCGCCAGCCACAGCGTGCGCGTCAGGCCAAAGAGCGCGCCCTCTTCCTTGTCATCGTCCACCACGGCGGCGATCCACTCGCCCGCCTCGATGGCGCGGGAGACCTCAGCCGCAACGGCACCAAACGCGTCAGCATCGCCGGCGGCTGCGCGAAGCATCGCAGGTATCTCAAACACACTGGAAGCAGCAGCCCCGCCCTCGTCGCCGATCAGCGCCAAGAAACGGTTCTGCATGGCCGTAATGCCGAGCGTGCCCAGTGCCGCAGACACCTCGTCGACAGAAAACGCCGGGAAAGACGTCGCCTCAAAGTCGAGCTCGACAGGCGCATCGGTGCGAATGGTCGCAACCTTGCGGCTCAGCAGGGCATCATCGATGTGCGCACGCAGGTTCTCGCCCATCTTGCCCTTGACCTCATCGGCATGCGCGATGACCTCGTCCAAGCTGCCGTACTGCGCGATGAGCGCACTCGCCTTTTTGGGGCCGATGCCCGGTACGCCGGGAATGTTGTCCGACGTATCGCCCTTCAGACCGTAAAAATCGGGCACGAGCGCCGGCGTGATGCCGTGATACAGGTCGTCCACGCTCTCGGGCGTCATGATCGCCACGTCGGACAGGCCCTTGCGAGTCGAGACCACGTTGACGTGCTCGGTCACGAGCTGATACATGTCGCGGTCGCCGGTCACCAGCAGCATGTCGCAGCCGGCCTCCTCGCCCAGGCGCGCCATGGTTCCCAGGATATCGTCGCCTTCCCAGCCCTCGGACTGCAAAATGGGCACGTTGAGCGCGGCGAGCAGCTCCTTGATCATGGGGAACTGCGCGTGCAGGTCGGGGTCCATGGGCGGGCGCTGCGCCTTATACTGCGGCAGCATCTCCATGCGCACGCGCGGCTTGCCCTTATCAAACGCCACGACCACACCGTCGGGGTTAAAGGCGTCGATCATCTTGAGAAACATGTTTAAAAAGCCAAAGATCGCGTTGGTGGGGCGACCGTCCGGCGCGTTCATGGTGGGCGGCACGGCGTGGAAGGCGCGGTGCATGAGCGAGTTGCCGTCGATAACGGCAAAGGTGCGGCGCTTGTCAGACATATTGAATACCTCGCTTTGGGCTGGGCACGATTTGCTCCCACCAGTTTACACGCTCCCCGCCTCGCGGCCACCGCACATCAAGCTCCTCCGCCACCGCGCGCCCACGCGTGATACGATGGCTCACGGTACATTAACCAGCACGATCGATCCGAAAGGAGCCTGCGTCATGGAGCGTCCCAGCGCATGGAAAAAGTACACGCCACAGCAGATCGAGGAGCTCGAGGAGCTTTGCCGCGGCTATAAGCAGTTTTTGAGTGAGAACAAGACCGAGCGCCTGTGCGTCAAGGCCGGTATCAAGATGGCCGAGGAGGCGGGCTACGTCAATCTGGAGACCGTGATCGCCGAGGGCCGCGCGCTCAAGGCCGGCGACAAGGTGTACGCCGCCAACCACGGCAAGGACCTCATGCTCGTCAACCTGGGCACCGCCCCGCTCGAGCAGGGCTTTAACATCCTGGGCGCCCACGTGGACTCGCCGCGCCTGGACCTCAAGCAGAACCCCGCCTTCGAGGCCGGCGACATGGCTTATCTCGACACGCACTACTATGGCGGCGTCAAGAGCTACCACTGGGTCGCTTCCCCGCTCGCACTCGTGGGCGTCATCTGCAAAAAGGACGGCACCACCGTCGACATCAACATCGGCGACAAGGCCGACGACCCGGTCTTTACCATCTCCGACCTGCTGATCCCCCTCTCGAGTGAGCAGATGGCCAAGCCCGCCAAGGACGCCGTCGACGCCGAGATCCTCGACGTGATCGTGGGCGGCCGCCCCGTCAAGTTTGACGAGGACGACAAGGACGCTCCCAAGGAGCCCGTCAAGCAGATGTTCCTGGATATCCTCAAGGAGCAGTACGACGTCGAGGAGGAGGACTTCCTCTCCGCCGAGATCGAGGTCGTGCCCTCCGGCCCCGCCCGTGACATGGGCCTCGACCGCTCCATGATTCTGGGCTATGGCCACGACGACCGTGTCTGCGCCTATCCGTCCATGCTCGCCCAGATCAACGTCGCCAACGTGGAGCGCACGAGCATCACACTCATCGTCGACAAGGAGGAGATCGGTTCCGTGGGTGCCACCGGCATGACGAGCCGCTTCTTCGAGAACACCGTCGCCGAGATCATGACGCTCGCCGGCGAGGATAGCCCGCTGGCCCTGCGCCGCGCGCTCGCCCGCAGCCGCATGCTCTCCTCCGACGTGTCCGCCGGCTTCGACCCGGGCTACGCCGGCAAGTTCGAAACCAAGAACGCAGCCTTTATGGGTCGCGGCCTGTGCTTTAACAAGTACACGGGCAGCCGCGGCAAGGGCGGCTCTAACGACGCCGACGCCGAGTATGTGGCCCTCATCCGCGACATCATGGACGAGGCCGGCGTGGACTTCCAGACCTGCGAGCTCGGTCGCGTCAACGCGGGCGGCGGCGGCACCATCGCATACATCATGGCTAAGTACGGCATGAACGTCATCGACTCTGGCGTTGCCGTCCTGTCCATGCACGCCCTGTGGGAGGTCGCCAACAAGGCCGATATCTACGAGGCCTATCGCGGCTACAAGGCCTTCATCGAGCGCGCGTAACCAACCCTTCATCAGTTGCGGTGAAATACAGACTAACCTGGCCCATAAACGGCCAAAACAGACCGTATTCCACCGCAACTTCCTTTTTGGCAGAGGAGAGTCCATGCTGCAGGTCGTCATTTCGCCCGCCAAGCAGATGCGCGCGGCCCAAGATGCTTTTGAAGTCCTGGGCATCCCACCCTTTGCGCGCGAGACGGCTCGCCTCCACCGCGCACTGCTAGATATCGAGCGGAATGAAGGCAGCGACAGCCTGCAGGCGCTATGGAACGTGAGTGACAAACTGCTGGGGCCTTGCCTCAACACCCTGCATGAGTTCGGGCCCATCCTGAAAAACGGCGATCTCGACAATCCCGCACTCGCCTGTCACCTCTCCCCTGCCGTCATGTCCTACCACGGCATTCAATACCAGAGCATGGCGCCCGAGGTGATGGATTCCGCGCAGCTCGCATGGCTGCAAAGCCACCTGTGGATCCTCTCTGGCCTCTACGGGTGCGTTCGCCCCTTTCATGCCGTGGAACCATATCGGCTGGAAATGGGCGCGAAGCTCGCCGTTGACGATGCCCCAGACCTCTACGCGTTTTGGAGCGACAAGCTCGCGCGGGCTATCGCCCCGGCAGGCTCAAACACCACGATCGTCAACCTCGCCAGCGTAGAGTACGCCAAAGCCGTTCTGCCCCATCTCGCGGGCGACGCCACGGTCGTCACGTGCCTCTTTGGCGAAGGCATCCGCAACGGCAAGCCCATCCAGCGCTCGACCGCCAGCAAAAAGGCACGTGGTTCCATGGTGCGCTGGATGGCAGAAAACAAGCTCGAGGATGTAAGCGGGCTCACCGCGTTTGACGTTGGTTATCGTCACTTTCCCGAGCTTTCAAATAAGAACACTTTGGTCTTCCTGAACGAACAGACCTTGTAGGACCACCGCTACTTTTGAATGTGCTGCCCAGGCACGGCGTCTATTCCGCCAAGCCGTCGGCTTTGGCAACCTCGTTTGTCGAGCCGTCCTGATAGGTAATCTTGACATGCTCCACCTCGGACACCGCAACACCCGTCGGGGGCTCCAAGCGCCATTCCGTCAGCGCGATATCCATAGTCGTAGGCACGTCGCCCTGATTCTTGAGCTTCACCGTCAGCGTTTTGAGCGCCGCATCATACGTCACGCGTTCGATTTCCTCACCAGGAATAGACCCACCGCTCAGCTGAAGCTGGACAAATCCATCGCGCGAATACCAATAGTCGCCCGGCGCGGCAACGGTATTGCCGCCCGTAACCTTCACTGTCATGATCGGCAGGGCATCGTCGGCCTCGAACTCCCATGCAGCGCCGCCGTGACCGCCAAACGTCCAGATACAAAAGGCAATCACCAGCACGGCAAGCACCGCAAAACCGATCGCGACAAGGCCATGGTGCGCACGGCTTTCCTCGGCCGATACATCCCATTGCGTCTCTCGATATAGATGCTTGTCTTCCATGTTCGCCTCCCCACAGGCACGCTCGTTAGGCCAATCGTACCCATTCGAGCTATACTTGAGCCCATTACATAAACGGGGAGCTTGCAGGACAGGACGGCAGGCTGAGACTGGGCGCGCCCGCCCTGACCCGCAAACCTGATATGGGTAATGCCAACGAAGGGAGCCGTGCCAATGAGCACACAGACCGAGCCCAAGCTCGTCACGCAAATCGACTTCGCCCGCGCCGGGCAGATCACGCCGCAGATGAAGGAAGTCGCCGAGCGCGAGCATCGCGACCCCGAGTACATCCGCGAGCGCGTGGCCGACGGCCGCATCGCCATTCCCGCCAACATCGTGCACATCAAAAAAGGCATGCGCGCCTTTGGTGTCGGCGAGGGCCTGTCTACTAAGGTCAACGTCAACCTGGGCATCTCGGGCGATAAAGCCGATGCCGCCGAGGAATGGAAGAAGGTCAAGATCGCCGAGGACTTTGGCGCCGACGCCATCATGGACCTTTCCAACTCGGGGAAGACGCGCCAGTTCCGCCAGCAGCTCATCGACGAGACGCCGCTCATGGTGGGCACCGTCCCCATGTACGACGCCATCGGCTACATGGAAAAGCCGCTGGTCAAGCTTACCAAGGATGACCTGTTCGAGGTCGTGCGCGCGCACGCCGAGGACGGCGTGGACTTTATGACCATCCACTGCGGCATCAACAAGTCGGTCACCAAGACCTTTAAGGAGACCGGCCGCTTGATGAACATCGTGAGCCGCGGCGGCTCGCTGCTGTTTGGCTGGATGGAGGTCACCGGCAACGAAAACCCCTTCTACGAGTACTTTGACGAGCTGCTCGAGATCTGCCACGAGTACGACGTGACGATTTCGCTCGGCGACTCCTGCCGCCCGGGCTGCCTCTACGACTCCAACGACGCCACCGAGACCGCCGAGATGATCGAGCTGGGCAAGCTGTGCAAGCGCGCTTGGGCCGCCGGCGTCCAAGTCATGGTCGAGGGCCCGGGTCACATGGCGCTCGACGAGATCGCCGCCAACATGAAACTGCAGAAGCGCCTGTGCCACAACGCCCCGTTCTATGTGCTCGGGCCGCTGGTGACCGATATCGGCGTGGGTTACGACCACATCACCGCCGCCATCGGCGGCGCTATCTCCGCCAGCTCCGGCGCCGACTTCCTGTGCTACGTGACGCCGGCCGAGCACTTGTGCCTGCCCAACGCCCAAGACGTGCTCGATGGCCTCATGGCCACTAAGATTGCCGCGCACGCCGCCGATATCGCCAAGAAGGTGCCGCACGCCCGCGACATGGACGACAAGATGGGCCAGGCACGCCGCAAGCTCGACTGGGACTCCATGTGGAAGTGCGCGCTCGACCCGGTCACCGGCAAGAAGCGCTACGAGGAGTCCCCCGCCGCCACCGAGGGCACCTGCACCATGTGTGGCAAGATGTGCGCCGTCCGCACCGTCAACAAGGTGTTCGAGGGTACGACGATCGATCTCGGCATGGAGGACTAACTCGTCACCGGAGCCACAATCAGTAACATGGTGTTCGTCAATTGTTGACGTGTGAACATTTGCTCACATTTGCGTAAAGACTGCATCGCCCGCCCGGGTTCGACATAGAGTCGGCCCGGGCATCTTTATAATGCTGGCTTAAAGACCCATTTGATTCCGACCGAACAAGGGAGCAAACATGGATCGCAGTAAGGTACCTGCCGTCCTGTCCATCGCAGGATCCGATTCCAGCGGTGGCGCCGGCATTCAGGCCGACATCAAGACCATCACGGCGCACCGTCTGTATGCCGAGACGGCCATCACCGCCATCACCGCACAAAACACGCTCGGTGTCACCGCCGTGCAGAATATCTCCCCTGATATCGTCGCTGCGCAGATCGACGCCGTATTTGACGATATCCGCCCAAGCGCCGTCAAGATCGGCATGGTTTCCTCTGCCGAGATTATCGAGGTTATCGCCGACCGCCTGAGCGCCTGGAACGCGACAAACGTGGTAGTCGACCCCGTCATGGTAGCCACCTCGGGCGCACGGCTGATTGCCGAAGATGCCGCCGAGGCGCTCACCCGCCGCCTGTTCCCGCTGGCGACGGTTATCACGCCCAATATTCCCGAGGCCATGGCCCTGCTCGACTACGAGGTCGACTCCGAGCGCACGCAGCAAAATGCTGCCATGCTCCTCGCCTGCCGCTTTGGCTGCGCATCCCTCGTTAAGGGTGGGCATCTTGTCAACGAGGCCAACGATGTATTGGCCGAACCCGCGCCACTCGATGACGAGGGCAACCATCTGGGCGATCCGCTCACCACGTGGTTCCGCCACAAGCGCATCGAGACCGACAACACACACGGCACCGGCTGCACGCTTTCGTCCGCCATCGCCTGCGCGCTGGCTCAGGGCATGGATCTTGCCGACGCCGTCAACGCCGGCAAGGCCTACCTAACGGGCGCTCTCGCCGCCGGCTTTGACATGGGCAAAGGCTCTGGCCCCGTCAACCACATGTGGCAGTACTGAGACAGTTTGCCGCAGCTCGCTATTGATGCTGACCAACAGGC
>DXLV01000029.1:0-1615 GCA_019414545.1 Collinsella sp.
ACGTAGCTGCGGCCCGACAGCGGGTCGCGGATGGCACCGCCCACGCGGGTGGCGGCACCGCCGAAGGGCTCGATCTCGGTCGGGTGGTTGTGGGTCTCGTTCTTAAAGAGGAACAGCCAGTCCTGGTCCTCGCCGTCGACATCGACCTTCACCTTGACGGTGCAGGCGTTGATCTCCTCGGACTCGTCGACATCGGTCATGACGCCGGTCTTCTTGAGGTACTTGGCGCCGATGGTGCCCATGTCCATGAGGCAGACGGGCTTGGTGTCGCGACCGAGTTCGTGGCGCATCTCCATGTAGCGGTCGAAGGCCTGTTGCACCACGGCGTCGTCGATCGTCACGTCGTCCAGGACGGTGCCGAAGGTGGTGTGGCGGCAGTGATCGGACCAGTAGGTGTCGATCACGCGGATCTCGGTGATGGTGGGGTCGCGATCCTCATCGCGGAAGTACTGCTGGCAGAAGGCGATGTCCGCCTCGTCCATGGCAAGGCCGCGCTCGGAAATAAAGGCGGCAAGGCCGGCTTCGTCGAGCTCGCGGAAACCGTCGAGCACCTCGACGGGCTGGGGCTCGGGGGTCTCCATGTACAGCGTCTCGGGCAGGTCGAGCGAGGCGATGCGCGCCTCGACGGGGTTCACCACGTAGTGCTTGATGGCATCAATGGCGGCCTCGTCCAGAGCGCCCGAGATCATATAGACCTTGGCGGAGCGCACGGCGGGGCGCTCGCCCTGGCTGATGAGCTGCACGCACTCGCTGGCGGAGTCGGCGCGCTGGTCAAACTGGCCAGGCAGGAATTCGACGGCAAAGACGGCGCCATCGCTTGCGGGGAGCTCGTCGTAGGTCACATCGACCTGGGGCTCGCTAAAGACGGTCGGCACGCAGGACCGGAAAAGCTCCTTGTCGATGCCCTCGACGTCGTAGCGGTTGATAATCCTCAGGGCCTCGATGCCCTTGATGCCGAGAATTTCGGTCAGCTCGCCCTTGAGCTGCTGAGCCTCGACGTCGAACCCGGGTTTCTTCTCCACGTAGATACGAGAGACCATTGGTTCCTGCCTTCCTGATCGGTTGGGCGTACGGTACGGTATGCGGCAGCGGTCGGTTTGCGGGGTCTGCCCTGCGGTCGCCTTGAGCCACATGTTTGTAAACCTCACTATGATACGACAGCTCGCGGCGCGTTGAGGACGGCGAGGGTGCTACAGTGAAGCGCAAACAAGAGAAAGGCATCACATGGCATTCGTTTCGCTCGCCATCATCGCACTCGTGGCCTTTGCGAGTCCTTTTATCGCCTCGGCGATTCCCGGAAAACCCGTTCCCGAGACGGTCTTTTTGCTCGTGCTCGGCGCGGTACTGGGACCCCATATGCTCGGCGTCATCCATGTAGATGCTGAGGTCTCGCTTGTGTCCGAGCTGGGCCTGGCCTTTTTGTTCCTGCTTGCCGGCTTTGAGATCGACCCCAAGAGCATCACGGGCGTCGAGGGGCGCTACGGCTTGGCGACGTGGGTCGTCACGTTTGGTATCGCCTGGCTTGCCGTGCGCTTTACCCCGTGGTTCTCAGTCAGTCATTTCGACGGTATCGCCGTGACGCTTGCCCTCACTTCGACGGCGCTCGGTACGCTTG
>DXLV01000029.1:1625-27822 GCA_019414545.1 Collinsella sp.
GTACGCTTGTGCCCATCATGCGTGAGCGCTCGCTCACCGGCACGCGCGTGGGCGACTCGATTCTCGCGTATGGCACTTGGGGCGAGCTCGGTCCCGTGCTCGCCATGTCGGTGCTGTTGTCTGCCCGCACTGGCATCCAAACGCTCGTTATCCTTGGCTTGTTTGCGGTGGTTTGCGTGTTGCTGGCCGTGGTCCCGAGCCGCTCCAAGCGCGTCGGCAGCCGCTTCTTTGCATTTGTTGAGGAGCGCGCCGATACCACGTCGCAGACCTTCGTGCGCCTGACGGTGCTCATCCTGGTCACGCTCGTGGCATTCTCGGCTGTCTTTGATCTCGACATCGTGTTGGGTTCTTTTGCCGCCGGCTTTGTCCTGCGCTATATCATCCCCGAGGGCAACCATACGCTCGAGACCAAGCTCGACGGTCTGGCCTACGGTTTTTTGATTCCGGTGTTCTTTACCGTATCGGGCGCAAAGATCGATCTGACGGCCGTGGCGTCGCGCCCGGGTCTGCTCGTGGGCTTTATCGTGGCGTTGTTGATTATTCGTGCCGTGCCCATTCTTATTTCCATGAGCATTTGTCCTGCGACGCGCGATGTGTCGGCGTATGGTCGCATTACCGTGGCCCTGTACTGCACCACGGCGCTGCCGATCATCGTTGCCGTTACGAGCGTTGCCGTCAACGCGGGCGCGCTGTCGCAAGATATTGCGTCGGTCATGGTTGCCGCCGGTGCCATCACGGTGTTCTTGATGCCATTGCTCGCGCAGCTCTTCTACCGCGTGGTGGATGCCGCACCGGTCGCCGCCGTGGCAGAGGTTGCCGAGCATCCATCCGATGCGCTCGACATCTTGCGCGCCCACCACGACCTAGCGAGCTTGCTCGCGCGCGAGCACGAGCTGCTGACCTCGCATGGCCATGGTCGCGTATTCGAGGGCCTGCCTACGCTCGATACGATTGCCGAGCGTCTTTCCGCCGAGGCAGCGAGCGGCCACATCGATGCCCGCATCGTGGACGCGGCGCACCTGCTTGCCGATAAGACCTATGGAGACGAGGTCGACCCGTCCGAGCTGACTCCGCGTGAGCGCCGCCGCCTGGAGCGCGCCAAGCTCGCTGTGCGCGAATACCGCCGCCGCATGCTGGAGCTCTATGCGCGCGAAGAAGCCGAAGACGACGACGGCAAGTAGCAAGGAATGTCGGGATACGGGTTCCGTCCAAATAATAGAAGGCGCGCTGCCTGCGGTTGATGCAGGCAGCGCGCCTTTTGCGTTGAGCTCCGTTGAGGTCCGAAATCGTGGCTTGCGACCTTTAGGAGCGGGCGGCTCCGTCGACGGGGAGCACGGCGCCCGTGACATAGGAGGACATGTCGCTCGCCAGGAAAACAAAGGCGTTGGCGACATCCTCGGGCTCGCCCATGCGACCCAGCGGAATGGTGGCGATGATGGGCTTGATGACCTCTTCGGGCAGGTTGGCGACCATGTCGGTCTTAGTCACGCCGGGGGCGACGGCGTTGACGCGGATGCCCATGGGAGCGAGCTCGCGCGAGAGCGACTGGACCATACCGTTGACGGCAAACTTGGACGTGGGGTAACCGACGCCGGAGGGCTGGCCGTACTTGGCGACCATCGAGCTTGTGGTAGTGATGGTGCCGCCGTGGCCGGCCTCGGTCATGATCTTGGCGGCAGCCTGGTGGCCATTAAAGACGGCGACGACGTTAAGGTCCATGACCTTTGCGAACTCCTCGGCCGTGTAGTCCAAGAGGGGTGAACGCTGGGAGATACCGGCATTGTTGACGACCGTGTCCAAGCCGCCCATGTCGGCTGCAGTCTGCGTAAAGGCCTCAGTCACGGCCTCGAGCGAGGTGAGATCGCAGGAGCGACCCCAGACCTTGGCGTCGGGATAGGCGGCTGTCAGCTTCTCAACGGCCGTGTCGGCAGTCTCCTGGCGCGAGCCAAAGACGGTGACGGCAGCGCCTTCCTCGATAAAACGGCAGGCGATGGCATAGCCGATACCGCGTGTGCCTCCGGTGATGATTGCTTTCTTGCCCTCGAGCAACATGGTGCTTCCTCTCATCGCGGGCGGACATTCGCAGCACAGCGTAGCGGTAGTCGGAATCGGCCGCGTTTGCATATCGGTGAACGGTAGCCCGCGTTACCGATGAGCGGCTCGCGCAAATATGCTTTGCCGTTGTGCTTAGGGCAGGTGACAAAAGGGCTCCCGTCCCACATCGGACGGGAGCCCTCAAGGCGCGTATTGCTAGGCGAGCGTTGGGCTAGTTCGCCATGACGCCTTCGGTCCAAGCCTCAACGTCCTCGATGCGCAGGACGTTGGCGACCTCGGCCACGCAGCCGACGCTGGCAAGCTCGGCGGCGGCAGCCTGGACGTCCTTCTCGAGCGCGCGGTGCGTCAGGAAGATGACCGAGCAGGCATCGCTGACGCCCGATTTGCCGTCCTCGACCTGGTTGATGAGCGAGATCGAGATGTTGTGCTTGGCAAAGATGTCGACCGTCTCGGACAGGGCGCCCACGCGGTCGGCGACTTTCAGGCGCACATAGTACTTGGTCTGGAGCTCGTCCATGGGCTTAAAGGTGAGGTTGTGGCCATAGGGCTCAATCTCGGGCAGCGGAGCCACGCCGCGGCTGATCTGCTCGGAGAGCGACAGGATATCGCCCACGACGGCGCTCGCGGTGGGGAAGGAGCCTGCGCCCGCGCCGTAGAACATGGTCTCGCCCACGGCGTCGCCTACCACGTAGACGGCGTTCATGGCGCCGTTGACCTTGGCGAGCATATGGTCTGCGGGGATCAGCGTGGGATGCACGCGAACGTCGACGCCAGCGTCGGTGTTGCGGGCGATGCCGAGCAGTTTGATGGTGTAGCCGAGCTCGCGGGCCTGGGCGATGTCCTCGGCGCCGATGGTGCGGATACCCTGCTGGTACACATCATCGGTGGTAACGCGGGTGCCAAAGCCGATGGAGGCGAGGATGGCCGTCTTGCTGGCGGCATCGAAGCCGTCGACGTCGGCGGACGGGTCGGCCTCGGCATAGCCCTTAGCCTGTGCGTCGGCGAGCACGTCAGCGTAATCGGCGCCCTCGGCGTCCATGCGCGACAGGATGTAGTTGGTGGTGCCGTTGAGGATGCCGGCGATGGTCAGGATCTTGTTACCCACCAGGTCGTGCTCGAGTGTGCTGACAATGGGGATGCCGCCACCGCAGCTGGCCTCGCACTTAATCTGCACGCCGCACGCACGCGCCTTCTCGGCAAGCGTCTCGACATGGCGGCCCAGCAGGGCCTTGTTGGCGGAGACGACATGCTTGCCGTTCTCGAAGGCAGTGGTGAAGATCTCGGTTGCGGGATGCTCGCCACCAATCAGCTCGACGACGATGTCGACGGCGGGGTCGGTGACGACATCGTGCCAGTCGCTCGTAAAGGCCTCGCGCTCAATGCCTGCCGCCTCGGCCTGCTCCCAAGCAAGCGCGCAGGCGCGGGTCAGCTTAAGGTCGATGCCGTAGGCTGCCAGGTACTCATCGTGGTGGCTCTTGATCAGACGGGCCACGCCGCCGCCGACGGTTCCCAGACCGATCAGACCGACGTTCACGGTGCGCAGGGGTTCGCTCATAGATAACTCCTTCGTGCATCTTATGGATGGATAAACCGCTTAAAGGTTGAGTGCATTCTAGCGTGAACCGGGGGCGCGTGCTCGCCAGGCAACAGGAGCCGCACAAAACGGCACCCCCGAAACGCTGCGGAAACATTGGAAACACGCTCGCTACAAACGGACTTCCGTAACAAACTGTCAACGTTTGCGCCATAAGGTTTGCCCTGTACCGCAAGACGGCCGCACCGCGGCCAGCGAAAAAGGGGGACACCATGTTCAACATCAACAGCACGCTCAGCCGTAGGAACTTTCTCGCCGGCGCTGCGGCGCTCGGCAGCACCGCCGCACTCGCTGGTTGCTCGTCGGGTGGCTCGGACGGCGGCACCGCCGATGACGGCAAGACCTTCAAGATCGGTGTCATCGGCCCTCTGACCGGCGCCGCGGCAACCTATGGCGTTTCGGCCGAGAAGGGTGCCAAGCTTGCCGCCAAGGATTTCTCGACCAAGGACCTCAAACTCTCGCTTAAGTCCGAGGATGACGTCGCCGACGGCGAGAAGGCTATCAACGCCTTCAATACCCTGTGCGACTGGGGCATGCAGGCGCTCGTCGGC
The DNA here is from genome assembly GCA_019414545.1 of Collinsella sp. GTDB lineage: Bacteria > Actinomycetota > Coriobacteriia > Coriobacteriales > Coriobacteriaceae > Collinsella. Next base: position 5,826 of record DXLV01000029.1, read on the forward strand.
CCCGTCACGACTGGTGCCGCCGTCGCTGTCTCGGGCGAGATCGCCGACGATATGCTCATGGTCACGCCCTCTGCTTCGTCCCTCGACGTCACCAAGGACAAGACCACGGTTTTCCAGGTTTGCTTTACCGACCCCACCATGGGCGCGAGTGCTGCCAAGTTTTTGGCCGAGAAGTATGCAGACGCCAAGATCGCCCTGTTTTACAACTCCGGCGATACGTACAGCTCGGGTGTTGCCGACGCCTTTGCCGAGCAGGCCAAGGCATCCAAGCTCGACATCGTCGATACCGAGACCTTTAAGGACGACTCTTCCACGAGCTTTACCAACCAGCTCACCAAGGCCAAGGAGGCCGGCGCCACGCTTATCTTTGCCCCGATCTATTACACGCCGGCGTCCGTTTTGCTCAAGAACGCCAAGGACATGGGCTACGACATGACCCTCATGGGCACCGACGGCATGGACGGCCTGCTCTCCGTTGAGGGCTTCGACACCTCTCTTGCCGAGGGCGTGCTGCTCATGACCCCGTTCTCTGCCGACGATGAGAAGAACGCCGACTTCGTCAAGGCATATAAGGACGCCTACGACGAGACGCCCAACCAGTTTGCCGCCGATGCCTATGACTGCGTCCATGCGATTGTCGAGGCTATCGATAAGGCAGACATCGACATCACGGCCGACGGCGCCGACATTGCCGGCGATCTTGCCAAGGCCATGCGCAAGATCAAGATCGAGGGCCTGACGGGCGAGCTCACGTGGAACGACGAGGGCCAAGTCGAAAAGCCCGCCACAGCCTATGTGATCCAGGACGGCAAGTACATCGCCGCCTAAGTGCGCAAAAGTGCGACCGGTGAGGCCGTTTTATTCAGGGCAGGGACGCTTGTAACGGAATGGAAACATTACTTTCACACAATAAAGTGGCTAAACTGCATAAACCAATAGAAATACGCATAATTATGGATAAACGGACAAAACAAAAGAAAAGTTGAAATAATCGCCACTTTTCTCAACTAAAGCGTCTACTATTTTGCGAACGCCGAACACGGCGAAGGATGGCCTGTTGGGTAACCGAAACCCGACGAGATTTGAGAGGAGAGCCGCATGTCGAGCCTCACCGGTAAGTCATTGAACCCTGTTATGAATCGCAGGAGCGTTATCGCGAGCGCAGCAGGTCTGGGGGCGATGTCTATTCTAGCTGGCTGCTCCTCCAACGGCGGCGACAGCGGTTCCGCTTCGGGCGACGCTTCGTTTAAGATCGGCACCATCGGCCCGCTGACCGGCGCCAACGCGTCCTACGGCAAGTCCGTTACCCAGGGTGTCGAGCTTGGCTGCAAGGATTTCTCGACCAAGGAGCTGCCGCTTGCCAGCAAGGCCGAGGATGACCAGGCCGACGGCGAGAAGGCCGTCAACGCCTTTAACACCCTGCTCGACTGGGGCATGCAGGCCCTCGTCGGCCCGACCACCACGGGTGCGTCGGTTGCCGTTGCCGCCGAGTGCGGTAACGACCCCGAGACGTTCATGATCACTCCGTCCGCGTCCTCCGAGGACGTCACCAAGGGCAAGGATTGCGTCTTCCAGGTTTGCTTTACCGATCCCAACCAGGGCGTCAACGCTGCCAAGTTCCTGGCGCAGAAGTATGCGGACGAGAAGTTCGTGCTGTTCTATAACTCCGGCGACGCCTATTCTTCGGGCATCGCAGATTCCTTTAAGGTTCAGGCCGCTAAATCCAAGCTCGAGATTGTTGACGAGGAGACCTTTAAGGACGACTCCGCCACGAGCTTTACCAACCAGCTCACCAAGGCCAAGCAGGCCGGCGCCACCATGATCTTTGCACCAATCTACTACACGCCGGCGTCCGTCCTGCTCAAGAACGCCAAGGACATGGGCTACGACGTCAAGATGATGGGCTGCGACGGCATGGACGGCATCCTGGGCGTTGAGGGCTTCGACACCTCTCTTGCCGAGGGTCTGCTGCTCATGACCCCGTTCTCCGCCGACGACGAGAAGAACGCCGACTTCGTCAACGCTTACAAGGATAAGTATGGCGAGACTCCGGACCAGTTTGCCGCCGACGCTTACGACGGCGTGCACGCGGTGGCCGAGGCCCTCGAGGAGGCCGGTCTTGGTGTCGACGCCGACCCGACCGAGGTCGCCGAGAAGCTGCCTAAGGCTATGCTCAAGATTACCGTTGACGGTCTGACCGGCAAGCTCACCTGGAACGATAAGGGCCAGGTCCAGAAGGAGCCCACGGCGTACGTCATCACCGACGGCAAGTACGTACAGGCCTAATAAGCCGCCTTACATAGAGCGGTTTTGATCCCAAGCAGGGGAGGTTTGGCCTTCCCTGCTTGCTTGGTATCTAGGGACAGTGTAACGTCCCTGTTTCATACATTAACTGGAAACCTATTCGAAAGGGGGATGTGGAACATGACGGTCTTTATCCAATACCTGGTCAACGGCCTGTCCATGGGCAGCGTCTACGCCATCATCGCGTTGGGCTACACCATGGTCTACGGTATCGCCAAGATGCTGAACTTCGCTCACGGCGACGTTATCATGGTCGGTGCCTATGTCTCGTTCTGTGCCACGTCGTATCTCGGCCTCCCGGGCTGGGCATCTGTAATTCTCTCTTGTGTGGTCTGCACCGTTCTCGGTGTTCTCATCGAGGGTCTGGCATACAAGCCGCTGCGTCAGGCGGGCCCGCTGGCCGTTCTGATCACGGCCATCGGCGTGTCTTACTTCCTGCAGAACGCCGCGCAGCTTCTGTGGGGCGCCACGCCCAAGAACTTCACTTCGCTCGTCACCTTCCAGGTGCCGGAGTTCTTGGCCAAGTTCAATGTAAGCGCCGTTTCGCTCGTCACCATCGTCGCCTGCCTGGTTATCATGGCCGGTCTGATGTTCTTTACAGGTAAGACCAAGATGGGCAAGGCCATGCGCGCCGTGTCCGAGGACAAGGCAGCCGCTCAGCTCATGGGCATCAACGTCAACCGTACCATCTCGATGACGTTTGCCATCGGCTCCGCCCTTGCCGCCATCGCCGGTGTGCTCCTGTGCTCCTACTCGCCGGTCCTGCAACCCACCACGGGCGCCATGCCTGGCATCAAGGCCTTCGACGCCGCCGTCTTCGGCGGTATCGGCTCCATCCCCGGTGCCTTTGTCGGTGGCATTCTCATCGGCATCATCGAGGCGATGGCGCAGGCCTACATTTCCACGAGCCTTGCCAACTCCATCGTCTTTGGTGTTTTGATCATCGTCCTGCTCGTCAAGCCTGCCGGCCTCTTGGGCAAGTACGTCCCCGAGAAGGTGTAGGTGAGCGTTATGAAGTTTCTTAAAGACAAGCAGACGCGTCACGACTTTGTTACGTACGCCATGTGCCTTGTGGCGTTCGCCATCGTGTTCTTTATGCAGTCCAACCATATGATTCCGCGCATGATCGCCGGTCAGCTGGTTCCCATCACGGCCTATATCGTCATGGCCATCTCCCTTAACCTCGTCGTCGGCATCGCGGGCGACTTGTCGCTGGGCCACGCGGGCTTTATGAGCGTCGGCGCCTATACGGGCATCGTTACCGCGGTCGCGCTGGAGAGCGCCGTTCCCTCCGATCCGGTGCGCCTTATCATCAGCATCGTGGTCGGTGCCATCGCTGCCGCCATCCTGGGCTTCTTGATCGGCATCCCGGTCCTTCGCCTGAGCGGCGATTACCTGGCTATCGTGACGCTGGCCTTTGGCGAGATCATCAAAGAGATCGTCACCTGCCTTATCGTGGGCGTCGACTCCCGCGGCCTGCATGTGATCTTTAACATCACAGGTAACTCCACGATCGACGACCTGCACCTGCTCGAGGACGGCACCGCCATCATCAAGGGCGCGCAGGGCGCATCGGGCGTGTCGACGTACTCGACCTTCCTCGCCGGTGCCATCCTGGTCATGGTCGCACTCGTGATCGTGCTCAACCTGGTTCGCAGCCGTACCGGCCGTGCCATTATGGCCGTGCGCGACAACAAGATCGCTGCCGAGTCCGTGGGCATCTCCGTCACCGAGTACCGCATGATCGCCTTCGTGGTTTCCGCCGCTCTCGCCGGCGCTGCCGGAGCCCTCTTCGGCGGTAACTTCTCGCAGCTTTCCGCCACCAAGTTCGACTTCAACACGTCCATCCTCATCCTGGTGTTCGTGGTCCTGGGCGGTCTGGGCAATATGCGCGGCTCCGTCATCGCGGCGGCGTTGCTCACGGTGCTTCCCGAGCTGCTCCGTCAGTTCTCGGACTACCGCATGCTCATCTACGCCATCGTGCTGATTCTGGTCATGATCTTTACCAACAACCCGCAGCTCAAGTCGTTCTTCGCACGCATTAAGGACCGCTTTGCTTCCAAGAAGGAGGTGGCAGCCGATGCCCAGTAAGTTTGAGTTCAACAAGGGCAAGATGGTCCCGTATCCTTCTGGCGCCATCGTTCCCGACCGCGACCTGGGCCAGCGCCCGGCGCTCGAGTGCATCCACTTGGGCATTGAATTTGGCGGCCTTAAGGCAGTCGACGACTTTAGCCTGACCATCGGTAAGACCGAGATCGCCGGTCTGATCGGTCCCAACGGTGCCGGTAAGACCACGGTCTTCAACCTGCTCACCAAGGTGTACCAGCCCACGCACGGTACTATCCTGCTCGACGGCGAGGACACCTCGGGCAAGTCGGTCTATCAGGTCAACCGTATGGGTATCGCCCGTACGTTCCAGAACATTCGCCTGTTCAACACCATGACGGTGGAGGACAACGTTAAGGTCGGCCTGCACAACCAGGAGCGCTACTCTGGTTTTGAGGGCGTGCTGCGTCTGCCGACGTACTGGAAGCACGAGAAGGCCGCCCACGAGCGCGCCATGGAGCTGCTGTCCATCTTTGATATGGAGCACCTGGCAAACGAGCAGGCCGGCTCGCTGCCTTACGGCGCCCAGCGTCGTCTGGAGATCGTCCGCGCGCTTGCCACCAACCCCAAACTGCTGCTGCTCGACGAGCCTGCCGCCGGCATGAACCCGTCCGAGACCGCGGAGCTCATGGAGAACATCGTCAAGATCCGCGACACCTTTGGCATCGCCATCATGCTTATCGAGCATGATATGTCGCTCGTCATGAACATCTGCGAGGGCATCTGCGTGCTCAACTTTGGTAAGGTCATCGCCAAGGGCACGGCCGAGGAGATCCAGAACAACGATGCCGTAATTGAGGCATATCTGGGCAAGCAGGATAAGGGGGAGAACTAAATGGCAGAGCCGATGCTTTCCGTCTACAACATCAACGTCTGGTACGGCGCTATCCACGCCATCAAGGACATCTCCTTTAACGTCAACGAGGGCGAGATCGTGGCCCTGATCGGCGCGAACGGCGCCGGTAAGTCCACGACGCTTAAAACCGTCTCGGGCCTGCTGCGTTCCAAGACCGGCTCCATCAAGTTTATGGGCGAGGACATTACCCATACGCCTGCCGATAAACTGGTGGGCAAGGGCCTGGCCCAGGTTCCCGAGGGCCGTCGCGCCTTTTTGCAGATGACGGTCGAGGAGAACCTGGAGATGGGCGCCTACACGCAGCCCAAGTCCACGGTGGCTCCGGGCCTTGAGCGCGTCTACGAGCAGTTCCCGCGCCTTAAGGAGCGCCGTCGCCAGGTCGCCGGCACCCTTTCGGGCGGCGAACAGCAGATGCTCGTTATGGGGCGCGCCCTTATGAGCAACCCCAAGCTGCTCATGCTCGATGAGCCTTCCATGGGTCTGGCGCCGATTCTGATTGAGCAGATCTTCCAGATTGTCGAGGACCTGCACAAGGCCGGTACCACGGTGCTTCTGGTCGAGCAGAACGCCCAGATGGCGCTTTCAATCGCCACGCGCGGCTACGTGCTCGAGACCGGCAAGATCACCATGACCGGCACCGGCCAAGAGCTCCTGCACGACGACAACGTCCGCAAGGCTTACCTGGGCGGCTAGGGACTTCCGCCGTTCTGCCGAACGGCGGACCGGCCGACGCTGCGCGGGCGCCCTGATCGACGTGCCGAAGCTCCTCACCCTTGGGGCTATGCCGCGGTACGAGGCCAGGTGGTCATGGTCCGGGAACCTCGCGATGTCGAATGACACCGCGAGGTTCGCCGCCGTCCTCGGCGGCCTCGACCCCCGAGTGGGCGATCCCCACGCGCTAACGCCTGCAAACAAGGGGATTGCCAAGACGCCGCCGGGCACCTCCGTCATAGACGTGGAAGTGCGGCCGCGCTGAAGCACTGCGCGGTGTCTGCTCGCTTATGTGCGCATCACGAAGGAAGACCAGATCGGTGAGCGGGATTGGCCCGAAGTCGAGAGATTCCCATCAGCCTCTCGTCGGTCGATGACCGGTTCACCACGCAGGAAGAGCGTGACGGAAGGTCTCGCAAAAAGGCTCCGAGCGCGGCGTGCTCATGCCCGTCGTGGTGCGCCCGAGGGGGGGACGGCTGCTACGAGCTCGATCATTTGCGAGGAGAAGACGAACCAGTCGTTGCAGATCCAATATGGATCTCGCCGACCTCGGCAAGCTGCTCGATGAGTGGAAGCCCTGTCGGGTCGTCTATTTCAACACCACCCAGAATGATGGTGTCATCGCGCAGGTCGATCTGCGTGTTGAGCACAGCGAGGTTAAAGCCGGAGGCCACAAATCCGATAGCAGCCAGGACGAGCCCCGTGGCAACAAGCCCACCCGCTACGGCAAGGTAAATCCTTTTTACGCTGGACATGTTTGCACTCCTTCCTATGCCGTGAGCGGCGCCGCTTCGGCGCCCATGCGGCTCTTATTGCCTCGATCTTTCCAGAAGGGCGAAACGGCTTTCTTCGCCCAAAGGGCAGAGAGGCGCGCGATCTGCTTGGACGCCGTCCAGGCGCCGGCTCCCGTGAGGAGCGCCACACCGATGGAAGCGAATCCCATTCCCATCGAGGCCAAAACGTACGGAACATGCCCGATAATGATGCCGTCCACGGCGAACAGGAGCCCTACCAGGCCCGCGCCCCCGAATGCCGCGGCCACGATCCACACGCAGAGCGCAAGAACCCAAATACAGATGTAGACTGCAGCGGCAACGGCGACGAACGCGAGCAGCAGCGGAATCCATACCGGAGAGCCCACGATGGCGAGCGCCCATAGAAGTGCCGTGCTCTTGCGCTTGGTCCTCGCGATCGCGCGCGGCACGGCGGGCAGTTCGTCGAGCGTTGCCTCGGCGACCTCACCGGGCGTGCCCATGGCGGCCACAGCCTCGGCCTCCGTCATGCCGTCCTCCATACGGTCGGCGATGGCCTCCGCGTAGAACTCCTGCGTTTCCTTTACCTGATCTGCCGGCAGGCAGGCCAGAAGCTCGCCCAGCCGGTTCAAGAACTCATCGCGCGTCATGGTGCGCCCCCTCCACGTAACGGTAGATCTCCTGCACGGATGGCCATTCGGCGAGGAACTCGGCGATACGCTCGCGCCCGGCGTCCGTGATGCGGTAGTACCTCCGCAGCCGCCCGTTGTGCTCGGCGGAGCGCGCGGTGATGCAGCCCGCCTTCTCCAGGCGCTTGAGCAACGGATAGAGCGTGGATTCCGTGAGCCCCATACTCGCGGGCACGTCCTTCACGATCTGATAGCCGTAGGATTCCTCGCCCGAGACGGCCGCGAGCACGCAGGCCTCGAGGAAGCCGCGCTTCATCTGTGCCTCCATCCGCACACCTCCTTTCGTAGTATACTGTGTAACACCTACTATATGACACATAGTATATGATGTCAACAGTTGTCGTATAGGGAGTCCGGTCTGTCTGTCCCCTGCGGGTACTCATTGGGGACGTACTTAAATGAGTACCCATCGCTCAAGGTGGCACCTGGGGACGTTCCTTATGTGCCGGCACTTTGGGACACTCCTTGTCAAGGTTTTGTTCCATCGTGCGGGTTGCTATTTAACGTGCGACAATGCCGTGTGGAAATCGAAATGTCTCCTGGGGGCTATCTATGCTGTACGAGTTTTGTGCCGAGAACTTTGAGCGTGTGCCGGCGGCTATCGATGCCGGTGCTAAGCGCATCGAGTTGTGCGACAACCTTGCCGTCGGTGGTACCACGCCCTCGGCCGGCGTTATCAGCACTACGGTCAGCTATGCTCACGAGCATGACGCGCGAGTGATGTGCATGATTCGCCCGCGTGGCGGTGACTTTCACTACAACCAGGACGAGCTGCGCATGATGGAGATGGACTTGGGTCTTGCCGTGAGCGCCGGCGTTGACGGCCTGGTCTTTGGCTGCTGCAAGCCCTGTGCCGGCGGCTGGGCGCTCGACGAGCTCACCCTCGGCGCCCTCGTGATGGCTACGGGCTGCGCGACCGAGGAGTGCAAGCGCGGGGCCATCGATATCACCTTCCACATGGCCTTTGACCAGCTCTCGCCCGAGGCTCAGCTGGACGCCATTGACACACTCGCCGACTGCGGCATCACGCGCATCCTGACGCATGGTGGTGCTGCCGGAACGCCGATCGAGGACAACCTGGAGCACCTGTCGCGTCTTGTCGAGTATGCGGGCGACCGCCTGACCATCCTTCCCGGCGGCGGCATTTCTACGGCCAACCGCGATACCGTGGCGGCGGCATTGAGCGTCTCCGAGCTCCATGGCACCAAGATCGTGCCGCTGGAGGCGTAACCCGTGGCGCTGGTATTTGACGTTCAGCAGGCGAACGGTAAGCCCGACGACAACCGGCGCCCTGGCACCGCGTGTCCCTTTTGCGATACCGAGGAACTTGCCGATATCATCCGGCGCGATGGTGACTGCATCTGGCTCGAGAATAAGTTCAAGACCCTGCGCGCCACCCGTCAAACCGTGCTGATCGAGTCGGCCGATCACGATGCCGACCTGGTGATCTATGAGCCGGATGAACTCCACCATGTGATGCGGTTTGCCCTGGGTTGCTGGCAGCAGATGATCGATTCACAGCAGTATCGCAGCGTTCTCATGTACAAGAACAAGGGTCCGCTCTCGGGCGGTAGTCTCGTTCATCCGCACATGCAGATTGTGGGTTTGGAGCAGGAAGACGGCTACACTTCGCTGACTTCTGCCAATTTCGAAGGCATCAATGTCTGGCAACAGGGGAGAATCTCGGTCAATATCTCAACCGAACCGATCATGGGGTTCTTTGAGATCAACGTTTCAGCCCCGCAGGGAATCGCCGCCAGCGATGACGCACGAGACCAAGCCGAGGCGGATCTCTTTGCCGATGCGATCCAGGTAGCTCTGCGCTATATCCTAAACGAGCACCACGGTGGTCGCGCAGAGTCGTACAACTTGTTCTTCTATCACCTGGGCGGTCGGACCATTGCCAAGGCGCTGCCGCGTTGGGTGGTTTCGCCCTACTTTGTCGGCTATCGTTTGGCCCAAGTCAATGCCGAGACGACGCTCGATATCGATGCTGAGCGTCTGCGTGCGCATCTGGAAACGCTCGTATAGCAAGACTAACACCCGCGTAATGCGGACAGCCTAGCGCGCCATGGCGTCGCGGCCGGCTTCGACCCGTTTGCGCTGTTTGGTGCGCTCCTCGCAGGTTAGGCACTCAAAGAGATGCCCGATAATCGAGGCCAGCACCTGCTGAAACAGCGTGCCGCACATGACGGGGAACACGACCTCGCCCGGAAAGTACTGCGTGGCGATGACGGCACCCGAAGAGATGTTGCGCATGCCGCAGGTAAAGCACATGGTAGTCGTCTCGCTATATGGCAGATGCAGCGCACGTGCGACCAGAAAACCGACGACAAAGCCGCTGATGGCGAAGACCAAAATAAAGAGGGCGACTTCCAGGCGCACCGCGTTTATGTGCAGCACGTACTCGCTCATAGCGGTGGAGTTGGACGCGATGACGCCCATCATCATGAACTTGCAGGCGGGCGAGAGCACGGGAGAGAGTTTCTCGTGGCCCCAGCCGCGCGTGAGTTCATTGATGGCAATACCGAGCACAGCGGGGATGGCGATCATAAAGGCCATGTTCTGCATCATGCTCGGCACGTCGATCGAGACGGTGGCGCCCAGCAGGAGCTTGAGCGTAAGCGGAATCGTCACAGGTGAGATGACCGAGGACGTCAGGATGATGGTGAGCGCGAGCGGGCCGTTGCCGCCGAACATGCTGATCCACATAAAAGCGGTGACGGCCACGGGCACGCTGTATTCGAGCACAATGCCGCAGACAAGGTTGGGGTTGGAGCCAAAGAAGAGTGACCCCATGGCATACGCCGCGATGGGAATAAGCACCGCCGAGACGAGCAGCGCCAAGACTAGGTGCAACGGACGGCGGAACACCTCGGTTACCTGGTGAAAGGTGTTGCTGAGCGCACCCTGAAACGTCATAAAGGCAAACAAGGTGGGAACGATGGGCTTGAGTACGCCAATCTGTTGGGGAAAGAGCACGCCGAGTGCCACGCAAATCGGAACGATGACCTGCATGTGCCCCGCGAGAAACTTGCCCAGTCCAACCCATTGCTTCATATGCGCTTGTGACTCCCTTTGCCCGTGAACCCGTTTTGAATGGATATGCTAGACGCTCGCATGCGTCCGTGCGTCAGAAACGCTCGAATATTTCGAGGCTATTACCGGCATCGTTTACCGAAACCGCGGCGTGCTGCGGCGATTTGCGTCTGCTCTGCACGGTATAATAAATCCGTTCAACAGATCTGCCTGCCGAAGCGGGCATACACAGAGGACTCATCGCTATGAACCGTGAGAGGTATCGCGGCGACCTGCCCCTATCGGGGGTGGGCGCCTATGTCATCGCTTAAGACGACGCATCGCTGGGCGGTCGCTCAGCAAAACCCCGAGCTCGAAAAGGAGCTTTCGGCTGGCCTGGGCATTCCCGGGCTGGTGGCGCGTATTATGGTCGCGCACGGCATTACATCCATCGAAGAAGGTCAGCTGTTTTTGACGCCTTCGCTCGATCGCGACTGGGCCGACCCACTCATTATCCCGGGCATGTCGGTCGTTGCCGACCGCGTCGAGCGTGCTATTTGCAACCACGAGCACATTGCGGTCTTTGGCGATTTTGACGTTGACGGTATTACGTCGACCTGCCTGTTGACCGAGGCACTGCGCACGTTTGGCGCCGATGTCACGCCGTTTATTCCGCATCGCTTTGACGAGGGCTACGGCCTGTCGCGCGCGGCGCTCGACCGCGTCAACGAGCTCGCTCGCCCTCAGCTGATCGTGACCGTCGATAACGGTATTGCCGCCAAGGAAGAAGTCTCCTATCTGGAGAGCCTGGGGATCGATTTGGTGGTCACGGACCATCACGAGCCCTCCGACCAGGTGCCGCAGGGCGTGCCCCTGACCGACCCCAAGCTCGAGGACGAGGGCCCCTCGCGCGAGCTTGCCGGTGCCGGCGTGGCGCTCAAGCTGGTGCAGGTCCTGGGCGAGCGTTTGGGCAAGCCGTCGTATTGGCGTTCGCTGATCGAGGTCGCGGCGCTGGGCACCGTGTCCGACATGATGCCGCTCACGCCCGAGAATCGCGCACTGGTCGCCGAGGGCATCCAGCAGATGCGCGTGACGGCCCGTCCCGGCTATATCGCGCTTGCCGCACTTGCCAAGGCCGACCTTTCTACCATTACGGCCGACGGCCTGTCGTTTTCGCTCATCCCTCGTCTGAATGCTGCCGGCCGCATGGCTGATCCCAAGCTGGCGCTCGACCTGCTGCTTGCCCGTGATCCTATCGAGGCAAGTGCACTGGCAGCCGAGCTCGAGGAAATCAATCGCCAACGCCGTGAGATCGAGGCGGAGCTCACGCGCGATGCCATGGCGAAGGTCGAGGAGACTTATGACGGCGGGCGCGCAATCGTCGTGGGCGGCGAGGGCTGGCACGAGGGCGTCAAAGGCATCGTGGCGAGCCGTCTGACCAACCGCTATCACGTGCCGGCGCTGCTGTTCTCGATCGAGGACGGTATCGCGCGCGGCTCTGGTCGCTCGGTGGGCAAAGTTAACCTGTTTGACGCCGTCGAGCGTTGTTCCGACCTGCTGATTCGTCGCGGCGGACATGCCGGTGCGGTGGGTGTGACCATCGAGGCATCCAAGCTCGATGAGTTCCGCCGCCGCCTTTCCGCCGTGCTATCGGAGCTTTCCGCCGAGGACTTTGAAGACACCGACGAGGTCGCCGCCACCGTCGACCTTTCCGAGCTGAATATCGAGACCATCGAGCAGATCTCCCGTCTTGAGCCGTTTGGCCAGGGCAACAAGGTGCCGCTGCTGGCTGCCGAGGGCGTGACGATGTGCGACCGCGCCGTGGTGGGCAAAACCGGCGAGCACATGCGCTTTGTGGCGACCGATGGCGCCGCGAGTGTGCCGGCCATTATGTTCCGCGTGCCGCAAATCGATAAGCTCATCAACTGCGATAGCGCTGTCGACTTGGTGTTCGAGGCCGTTGCCGAGCATTGGCAGGGGCGTGTGAAGCCCAAGCTCATGATCAAGGATGTTCTGGTTCGCGATACCACGCTGCCCAGCGTCGATGATCCGGCATGCGAGCTTCGTCGTGGCGTGCAGCCGGCGGATTCCGGCCTGCGCCTGGAGTCGCGTAAGCGCGAGACGCTCGCCCAGCTTTCCTATACCGAGCTCACGCGCTCGCTTATCCATAGCTTTATCGGATCGAACCAGCCGCACCGCGCGCAGGTTGAGGCGCTCGATGCCTTGGCCGACCACCAGAGCGTCTTGGCCGTTATGGGAACGGGCCGCGGCAAGTCTCTCATCTTCCATGTACATGCTGCGCGCGAGGCTGTCCTTCGCGGACGTGCGAGCATCTTTGTCTATCCGCTGCGCGCGCTTGTTGCCGACCAGGCCTATCACCTCTCGTCGACGATGGCAGCGCTTGGCATTGGCGTTGGCGTGCTGACCGGCGAGACCGTGGAGGCCGCACGCGATGATGTGTTCGCCGGCCTAGCTTCGGGCCGCACCGGTATCGTGCTCACGACGCCCGAGTTCCTATCTATCCACCGTGACCGCTTCGCGCGTTCGGGCCGCATCGGCTTTGTCGTTATCGATGAGGCGCACCACGCCGGCCTTGCCAAGGGCGGCGACCGCAGCGCCTATCTCGACATGCCCGATATCCTCAAAGCCCTGGGCGACCCGGTTGTTATGGCTGCGACGGCCACCGCGACGGCTCCGGTCGTGGCCGAGCTTGCCCGCATGCTGCCGATTACTCGCACGGTGGTCGACGAGACGGTGCGCGAGAACCTGCAGCTCGAGGACGACCGCGACCTTGCGAGCCGCGAGAACCGTTTGGTGTCGATCGTGGCGACGGGGGAGAAGACCGTCATTTACGTCAATTCGCGCGACCAGTCCGTGGCGCTCGCCAAGACGTTGCGCAAGCGTGTGCCCGATTGCGCAACCCATATCGCGTTCTATAACGCGGGGCTTGCGCGCTCCGATCGCCGCCGCGTGGAGGAAGCATTCCGAGACGGAAGCCTCAGCTGCATCGTCTCGACCTCTGCCTTTGGCGAGGGTGTCAATCTGCCCGATATCCGCCATGTCGTGCTGTACCACATGCCGTTTGGCGCCATTGAGTTCAACCAGATGAGCGGGCGTGCCGGTCGTGACGGACAGCCCGCCGTGATCCACCTGCTCTATTCGTCGCGCGACGCCCGCATCAACGAGCGCCTGCTCGACTGCTACGCACCCGAGCGCGACGAACTCGTCACACTCTATCGTGCGTTGCAGACCATGTGGCGCTCCAACCGCGGTAAGACCGGGGATGATTCATTCTGCGCAAGCGATATCGACATCGCGCAGATGTGCCTTGCCATCGATGCTCGCACGCCGGTCGACGAGCGCTCGGTGGAAAGTGGCCTGGGAATCTTCGAAGAGCTTGGTTTCTGTCGCGTTTCGGGGTTTGACGACACCCGTCGCATCGCGATGGCCGAAAACCCCGGCCGTGTGCAATTGAGCAGGTCAATTCGCTATTTGGAGGGCTTGCGCTCGCGCATGGAGTTCTCGGCTTTCCGGAGTTGGGCGCTCGATTCGTGCGCTTCTGATATGCTAGCCAAAGTTAACCGCCCGATCGTACCGCGGGCCTAGGGGAAGGGGACCTCGATGGATGCCGCAGCCCGTACCGCCCATGATTCCACCCTCCAGCCGTTCTCGGAGATGGAGCACTATAAGCATGCCGATGAGCTGCCGCCCGAGATTATGGCGGACAGCTACGACAAACTGGAGCGCCTGTGCCTCAAATATATGAATGAGGACGACTTTTCTAAGGTGGAGCAGGCCTATTGCTTTGCTGCCGAGAAGCACTGCAACCAAAAGCGCCGCTCGGGTGAGATGTACATCAACCATCCCGTCGAGGTGGCCATCATTTTGGCCGATCTCAAGATGGACTGCGATGTAGTGTGCGCCGCGCTGCTGCACGACACCGTCGAGGATACCGAGACCTCGCTTGCCGATGTTTCCGGCCTGTTTGGCGATACGGTGGCCGAGCTCGTCGATGGCGTGACCAAGCTCACCAACATCGAAGTCGACAGTATGGACGAGAAACAGGCGCTCACGCTGCGAAAGATGTTCCTCGCCATGTCCAAGGACATCCGCGTCATCATCGTTAAGCTTGCCGACCGTCTGCACAACATGCGCACCCTTGCAGCCCTGCGTGAGGACCGTCGCCTGTTTAAGGCTCGCGAGACCATGGACGTGTATGCGCCCCTGGCCGACCGTCTGGGCATGAGCTCCATTAAATGGGAGCTCGAGGACCTGTCCTTCTTCTACCTGGAGCCCGATGCCTACCAGCGCATCGCACGCATGGTGGCGGAGTCGCGCGAGGTCCGTGAGCGCTATCTGGCCGAGACCATCAAGACGCTCACCGACGAGCTCAACCGCATTGGCCTGGAAGACTTCCAGATCAACGGCCGTTCCAAGCACTATTGGTCCATCTACCAAAAGATGAAGCGCAAGGGCAAGGAATTCTCCGAGATCTACGACCTGGTGGCACTGCGCGTCATCACGCATTCGGTGCGCGATTGCTACTCCACGCTCGGCGCGGTGCACACGCTGTGGCACCCCATGCCCGGCCGCTTTAAAGACTATATCGCCATGCCCAAGGTCAATAACTACCAGTCGCTCCACACGACGGTCATCGGCCCCACGGCTCGCCCGCTCGAGATTCAGATTCGAACCTATGAGATGCATGAGCAGGCCGAGTACGGCATTGCCGCCCACTGGCTATATAAGAAGTCGGGCGGATCGTCTGCTTCCAAGACCAATGACGCTCAACGTTTGGACGACCAGATCAACTGGCTCAAGCATTCGCTCGATTGGGCGGCTTCCGACGAGATCACCGATGCCAAGGAATACCTGCATTCGCTGAAGGTCGACCTCTTCGATCAGGAGATCTTTGTCTTTACGCCCAAGGGCGAGGTCATGGCGCTTCGTGCCGGCTCCACGCCGCTCGACTTTGCCTACGCCGTTCACACCGAGGTGGGAAACCATTGCGTCGGCGCCAAAATCAACGGTGCGGTGGCTCCGCTCACGCACGAGATTAAGACGGGTGACCGTGTCGAGATTCTGACTAACAAGAGTTCCAAGCCGTCGCGTGATTGGCTCAAGATCGTTAAGACACCTTCCGCCAAGTCAAAGATCCGCCGCTATTTTGCCGCTGCGACCAAGGACGACGACGCTGCTGCTGGTCGCGATATGCTGGCTAAGGACCTGCGTAAGCGTGGCTATGGCATTTCTACGCCGCGTTCGACGCGTGCGCTCAACGCCGTGGCGGAGCAGTTTAACTTCAAGCAGCTCGAGGACTTGTTTGCCGCCGTCGGCGCCGGCAAGGTTGCCCCGCGCGCTGTGGGCAATAAGGTCGAGCAAATCTTGGACCCCAAGCCCGAGGAACAGCTCACCAAGGCCGAGGCTATCGCCGAGGTCGTGAAGCAGCCTGCTCGCGGCTCCAACCGCAAGCCGCAAAAGCGCGGCAAGAGCGCCAGTAACGGCATTATCGTCAAGGGCGAGAGCAACAGCGGCCTACTGGTCCGTCTGGCTCATTGCTGCAACCCCGTGACGGGCGACGACATCGTCGGCTTCATCACGCGCGGTCGTGGCGTTTCGGTGCATCGCGCCAACTGTCCCAACGTCAAGGGTCTTATGGAGCATCCCGAGCGCATGATCGAAGTGGAGTGGGACGGCGCTGCCGACACCCTCTTCCAGGTCGAGATCGTGGTCGAGTGCCTGGACCGCATGGGCCTGCTCAAGGATGTCACCATTGCCATTGGCGATGCGGGCGGCAATATCCTTTCTGCCGCCACGTCGACCAACCGCGAGGGTATTGCAACCCTGCGCTTTATGGTCGAGATCTCGGACGCGAGTGGTCTGGATCCGCTGCTGGCCTCTATCAGCAGCGTTGACTCGGTCTACGACGCGCGCCGCCTGATGCCCGGTGAGGGTGGAGCCCAGCTTAAGCGCCGCGTTTAGTCGCGACGAACGTGTCACATTATCGATATTCGCTACACTCGAGGCATCGTTTGATGCCTCGAGTTCTATAGAGAGGAGAGGGACATGAGTGCTGTGTCCTTGGATTTAACTCCCAAGGGATCGGTCGAGATCGAGACGCTCGTAAACGGTCCCATTCAGACCAATAGCTATGCTGTTATTTCGGACAATGAGTGCGTGATTATCGATCCCGCATGGGAAGGCGAACGCCTGGTGGAGCATATTCGAGCCGAGCATCCCGGCGTACGCGTGTTTGGCGCCGTATGCACTCATGGCCATGCCGATCATGTTGGTGGTGTTGCAGGCGTGCGAACCACCGTTGGCGAGGGCTGCCAGTATGAGCTGTGTGCTAAGGATGTGGCGGTGCCGCATGCGAACATCGAGGAACAGCGAGCTATGTGGGGCATTGAGACGCCTGACCCCGGGGAGCCGACGCACCTGCTCGCCGAGGGAGATGCTATCAAGGTGGGCGATATCTACCTGCAGGTGATCGAGACGCCAGGGCATACGCCGGGCGGGATCGTCTTGTTTGCTGCCACCGAGCAGGGGAACATTGCCTTTGTGGGCGACACCCTGTTTCCGGGTGGGCACGGCCGCACCGATCTTTCTGGAGGAGACGAGGCGGCGATTCTGCGCTCGCTCTCCAAGCTCGCCCGGCTTCTCCCGCCCGATACCGTTTGCCTAACCGGTCATGGCGATTCGACCACCATGGCACGCGAGCTCATGCAGAACCCTTTCATGCGGATGTAGCTTAATAGTCGGCTTTTGAAGCACGAGAAGCGTCCAAACGTCAAGCTATTTTTCCCCAACGGGTCGATTTCGTAGGGCAAACGGTCAAAAAAGTCTGTTTGGACGATATTCGTGAACAAACGAACGTTTATGCTCGGGTGCGCCGTGGTAAAATCTCAGGCGTTATCGGAGCAACCTTACAGGAGGTTTCTTTTATGCTCGTCAACGCAGCAGACATGCTCAAGAAGGCCGAGGCCGGCAAGTACGGTCTTGGTGCCTTCAACACCAACAACCTCGAGTGGACCCTGGCTATTCTCCAGGCCGCCGAGGAGGCCAAGTCTCCGCTGATCCTTCAGTGCACCGCTGGTGCCGCTAAGTGGATGGGCGGTTTCAAGGTCTGCGCCGACATGGTCAAGGCTGCCGTCGAGGCCACGGGCGTTACCGTTCCCGTCGCCCTTCACCTCGATCACGGTTCTTACGAGGACTGCTTCAAGTGCATCGAGGCCGGCTTCACGTCCATCATGTATGACGGCTCTCACGAGGAGACCTTCCAGCTTAACCTCGACCGCACCAAGGAGCTCGTTGAGCTTGCCCACTCCAAGGGCATGTCCATCGAGGCCGAGGTCGGCGGCATCGGCGGCACCGAGGACGGCGTGACCTCCAGCGGCGAGCTCGCTGATCCTGCTGAGTGCAAGCAGATCGCTGACCTGGGTGTCGACTTCCTCGCCTGCGGCATCGGCAACATCCACGGCGTGTACCCCGCCGACTGGGCTGGTCTTTCCTTCGAGCGTCTGGGCGAGATTAAGGCCCAGACCGGTGACCTGCCCCTCGTTCTGCACGGTGGCACCGGCATCCCCGAGGATCAGATCAAGAAGGCCATCTCCCTGGGCATCTCCAAGATCAACGTCAACACCGACCTGCAGCTCGTCTTCGCCAAGGGCGTCCGCGAGTACATCGAGGCTGGCAAGGATCAGCAGGGCAAGGGCTTTGACCCCCGCAAGCTCCTCAAGCCTGGTCGCGACAACATCGTTGCCCGCACCAAGGAGCTCATGGAGGAGTTTGGCTCCGTCAACAAGGCGTAAGCGTCGCTAAACTTCCCGCCGGAAGCCCCGTCCCCCTACACTGTTTCCTTTGCGCTCACCTGGCTTTGCCAGAAGTCGCGCCAAGAAAACAGCTCCGGGGGACGGGGCTTCCTTCGTTTAACGCCGCAGGGTTACGAGGCTGAATTATTTATTTGACTACCGTTCAGCGGTGTTGATGGCTCCCTTGTTGGGGCTTTCTTTTTATCTCGCTACAATGGGCTTCAAGCGTTCTAGTGACTTGGAGTTTTGGTATGGCTGTTATTAATGTGCTGCCTTCGGATGGGAAGGTTATTGACGAGGGTCCAGTTGGTTGCTCTGCTGATGTTTGCTGTGATGACTTTCGTCATCTCGATGTTGGACTGCCGCCCGAGATTCTTCGTCTTATGGATGCCGGGTATTTGACGCAGGCTGTTGCTGCCTGCGATCGCCTTTTGGAGCAGAACCCCGAGCCTTCGCTGGCTGCTTGTGTTCGTGCCGAGCGGTATCGCATGCTCGAGACGCCGCTTCATTTTTCGGTGTCGCGCGACCAGGCTATTGCGATGATTCGCGAGGAGTGGCCAGAGTTTACCGAAGAGCAGTTTGATGACCTGATTAATCGTAAGCGTATTGACTGGCGCTTTATCGATGGCGAACTGTTCGTTCTCGACAACTTCCTCGATTCGCTTCGCGTATATCCCAAAGAGGTTCCCGGCATGCGGCCCGATTCTACGGACGGAATAGCACTGCGCAACGAGATGCTCAAGGAGATGGAGTCACAAAACGGATTGGCTCGCGTCATTACGCTTAAAGCGTCCGTGTCTGTCCCCGGCGCTCTGGAAGGGGAGACCGTTCGCGCGTGGCTACCCGTTGCCGCCGCCTGTCGTCAACAGTCTCATATCGAGGTTCTCGATATGACGCCGGAGGGTGCTGTTGCCCCCGCGAATGCTTCGACGCGTACCGCCTCGTGGTCTTCTTCGAGTGAGCGCTCATTCTCGGTGACCTATCGCTATCAAATTGATGCCGCTTATCGTGATGTCTATGGGGGTGCGCTTCCGGTGCATCCTTGCATGGACGCGCCACTGCCCGTGGACACCTCCGAGGACCGTCCGCACATTGCATTCACGCCGTATCTACAGCAGCTGACAGCCCGTGTCATTGATGGGCTCGAGGATCCGCTCGATCGCGCCCGTGCTATCTATGATTACCTGACGCAGTACATCGACTATCGCTATCAGCCGCCGTACTTGCTTTTGGGATCTATTGCCGATGACTGCGCGCATTCGCTCCGCGGCGATTGCGGCGTTATGGCGCTCACGTTTATCACCATGTGCCGTATCGCGGGCGTGCCTGCCCGTTGGCAGAGCGGCCTGTATGTTGCGCCCGATTCGGTGGGGTCGCACGACTGGGCAGAGTTCTATACGCCGCAGACCGGTTGGCTCAACGCCGACGTGTCATTTGGATCTTCTGCTCGCAGGATGGGGGAGGAGTGGCGCCGCCGTCACTACTTTGGCAATCTCGACCCGTGGCGTATGGTGGCCAACAATCGATTCCAGGCAGAGTTTGAGCCCTCTTTCGACGGCATGCGCGAGGACCCTTACGATAACCAGATGGGTGAGGCTTCGGTCGACGGTCGCGGATGCCGTCGGCGCGAGATGCTCCGCACGGTCGAACTCATCGAAATGCTCGAAGTTCCATTTTCGGACTAATCGGTAGAAAGCTGTGATAAACTAACTCACGCATTGCGTGCCCGAGTGGCGGAATTGGCAGACGCAGTGGACTCAAAATCCACCGTTGGCAACAACGTGCGAGTTCGAGTCTCGCCTCGGGCACCATACATGCAAGTGAGCGTTCAAGGGGGTTGCGGCCCCCTTTTTCGTGCCGAACTCGCGTGAGCGCGCGAAGCGTTAAGCAAACAGGCCTGTGGCCTGTTTGTAGCGGAGCGTGGCGAGGGCGCCACGCGCCCGAAGCCCGGGGCTTCGCGAAGCGAAGGCCCTTCGAGTCTCGTCTCGAGCACCATACATGCAAGCGAGTGTTCAAGGGGGTCAAGGTCCCTTTTTCGTGTACGTAATGTGATAACGCGCTGTACGTGTTATTATTCGCAAGGCGTTGTTCCCGCAATGCCCTAAAGAGAAACCTGAGGGTTCCCACCTTTTGGCGCCAATGAGCAGCTGACTGGTCATACAACTTAGATTCCCTTCCTCAAATCGAGGAAGTCTATGTGTACGACCTGGTTGCTGAGAAGCGCCGGGTTATTTTTTTATGAATGGAGGTAGGGAAAATAGCTAAGTCTGATGACACCCGCATCAACGACGAGATCACTGCATCTTCGTGTCGTTTGATTGGCGTCGATGGCTCTCAGCTCGGCCTGTTCGCCATCCGCGATGCCCAGCGCGTCGCCGACGATCAGGGTCTCGACCTGGTCGAGATCGCTCCCAACGCGGAGCCGCCGGTCTGCAAGGTCATGGACTACGGTAAGTTCAAGTACCAGCAGGCCATGAAGGCCAAGGCTGCTCGTAAGAACCAGTCCAAGGTCGAGGTCAAGGAAATGAAGTTCCGACCCAAGATCGACGTTGGCGACTACGAGACCAAGAAGGGCCACGTTCTGCGTTTCCTCAAGAAGGGCGCACGCGTTAAGATCACCATCATGTTCCGCGGCCGTGAGATGGCTCACCCGGAGCAGGGCCTTAACGTTCTCGAGCGTCTCGCCGAGGATCTCAAGCCTTACGCTACGGTCGAGTCCAAGCCTAAGATGGAAGGCCGTAACATGCTTATGCTGCTCGCCCCGATTAAGGGCGCCTTCGATGAGGATAAAGCGGCAAGCGATAGCAAGTAACTAGTGTTCTGTAACCGATTAAGGAGTATTTCATGCCTAAGATGAAGTCCCACAGCGGCACCAAGAAGCGTTTCCGCAAGACTGGTACCGGCAAGCTTATGCGCGCCAAGGCTTTCAAGAGCCACATCCTGAGCAAGAAGTCCACCAAGCGTAAGCGTGGCTTCCGTCAGGAGACCGAGATCGCCGCTGCCGACCGCAAGGTCATCAAGTCGCGTCTCGCCTAAGTTCGCGTTCCCGTTTTTCGTTTTACCGTCTAGGAGTTGATAGAACATGGCACGTATTAAGCGCGCTGTTGCCGCCAAGAAGAAGCGCCGTACCGTTATGCACCGTGCGAAGGGTTACTACGGTGCCGCTTCGCGTACTTACAAGCATGCTAAAGAGCAGGTCCAGCACTCCCTGCAGTATCAGTATCGTGATCGCCGCAACAAGAAGCGCGAGATCCGTTCTCTCTGGATTACCCGTATCAACGCTGCTGCTCGCCTGAACGACATCTCTTACTCTCAGTTCATGCATGGCCTGAAGGTTGCCGGCATCGAGCTCGACCGCAAGGTCCTGGCTCAGATGGCTTACGAGGACATCGAGTCCTTCAACGAGCTGGCTACCATCGCCAAGAAGGCTCTCGAGGCCTAATAGATTCTCTTGAATCGCTAGGGGAGTGTCGCGTTGTGCGCGGCGCTCCCTCTTTTTATCTGAAGCGCGGTTTACATTGCTAAAAGCGCGGGTAGATAGACACTTACAGGTGACCGATCTCTATATATTTCTAAACCAAAGGGTCATCATCTGATACGTGCGGAAGATCCGCACCAGTCTTTCTATTAGCTATAGAAAGCGATATGTTGTGTAGGACTTGTGAAGAGTGGAATTGACGACCCACAGGGCTTCGCGGTCTGGCAATATATCTCCTTGCCGCGCGGCCCGGTCGGACCGGATCAGCCGCC
>DXLV01000003.1:0-41785 GCA_019414545.1 Collinsella sp.
CGATTTTGCCTCTTGACAATGTCCTGCTCATATTATAAGGAACGTCCCTAACTGCCGGAGGGGGTGCCTGCCGTGGCAGGCGCCCCCTCCGGATGTGGGAAGTTTGCGCTGCAGGTTACTTGTCGGTGCCCAGCTTGTGCGGCTTGAGAGCGAGCGCATTGACGAGCGCGTCGGTGGCAGACTTGACGGCCGCCGGCTGCGGATCGTTGACGTGATCCTCGGGATGCACGGGCAGGTCCTTCTTGACTGCATCGTGGATCAAGCTGAGGTACTCAGTCACGCCAGTGGTCGACAGGTGCGTGCCATCGCCATCGAACAAGTTGTTGCGATTGGCACTGTATCCGTACCAGTCGATAACGTGCACGTTCTTGTAGCGCGTAGCGGCGTTGGCGATGGCCTGGTTGGTAGAGCCAACCCACGGCTGCGGGCTGCGCGTGTTCACAAACACCACAATACGCTTATCTCCTGCATCGGCCATGATGGCGTCAATCTGGTCGTCGGTTACCAAGCCGTTGGTGCCCAGTGCAAAGACCACGATCTTGCCGGCAAGGTTCTGTTGGAGATAGCCCTCAAATGTCGCGCGGCCCGCATCGAACTGGCGGCCCTTTTCGGCATCGATGTGACTGTGGGGGAACACGCCGTCAAAAGAATCGACGGCGCGCAGCGACACGGAGTCACCGATCATCAGCAGGTCGTAGGATCCGTCGGGGAAGCCGTCGTTGTCCTTGTCGGTGTCGTCGGCCGCCTGCTGGTCGGTGGGCGCGGTGTTTTTGGCTTCCTTGTTGAGGACTTCGGCGCCCTCACCGCTCAGTGCGGAGGTCTCCGGCACAAAGATCAGGCCGCCCAGCGCGATAACAAGCACGATGCCGCAAGTGGCGCACACGGGAATATGCGCGCGCACCCAGTTGGCGGGCGTGGTGGTGCCATCGCGGAATTCGGATACGGTGCGCCCAAAGGCGCCCTTTCTAAACGGCGTCTCGATAAAGCGATATGAGCATTCGGCTACGGCGACCACCAACAACACCTGCAAAATGTACTGCCACCACGGCGTATCGTTGATGTTGGCGACCGGGTTCATAAGCAACAGTAGCGGATAGTGCCACAGGTAGATGCTGTACGAGCGCTTGCCAACCCACACGAGCGGCTCGGCGGACAGCGCGCGGGCAATCATTCCCTGGGGCTGCACGCAGGCCGCGATGACCATGAGCGTGAGGATGGAGCATAACAGCGTGCCGCCGCGATACTGGAACGCGGTGTAGCCGTTGGTGAGCGCGACCATGGCGGCAAGGCCAACCAGGCCCACGACGCCCAGCACATCGATGGATGCAGGTGAGGACCAAAAACGCACGAGCGCACTCGGCTGAGTCGGGACGGTCTCGGCTGCGCCGTCGGTCGTAGCGTCATGCTTGCCCTCGGCGTTCTTGCCGTGCTTGGCGGCGCCAGCCAGGCGATTGAGCCCCAAACGATGAGCGAGACGCACCGGTGCCAGGTCGCAATCGGGGATAAAGGCCATCCAAGCGCCCAGCAGCAGCGAGAACACGCGGGTGTCGGTGCCGTAGTACACGCGGCTGGGGTCGGCGGCGGGGTTATAGAGCACCATCATGGCGATGGCGGAGACAGCAGCCAGGCCCAGAACCACGCGGCGTGTGTTGGGCTTGCTCATGTGCATGGATACCATAGCGAGCAGCAGCGGGGGCCAAACCAGGTAGAACTGTTCCTCGATGGCGAGCGACCAAAAGTGCGTAAGCGGCGAGGGATCGCCCAGAGCATTGAAGTACGAGACGTTTTGGGCAATCTGCCACCAGTTGTTAAAGAACAGCAGCGACGGCAGGATGTCGGGGCGCATCTTGGTGAGCATCACGTGGTTAAAGATGGTGCACAGCGCACAGGTCACGAACACTACCGTTACCACGGCGGGGACCAGGCGACGGATGCGGCGGATCCAGAAGCTCTTGAGGTCGATGCGGCCGGTCTTAGCGACTTCGTTGAGCAGCAAGCGCGTGATCAGATAGCCCGAAAGCACAAAGAAGATCGTGACGCCAAGCAGGCCGCCCTGAGCCCACGTGAGGTTGAGGTGATAGAGCACCACCGCGACGACGGCAAGCGTGCGCAGACCGTCGAGCGCAGGGATGTAGCGGGACTTGGGGCGAGCAGGCGTCTGCTCCGCGGCGGGAGTGTTGGCGCGGCCCGCGTTGTTGGCAGAAGCGCGATGGGGGCTCGCGGTGCGTCGCGGCTCGTTGGCACGGCGCTCGCCCTTCACGCGTTCGTGCGGCGCCGGCTCGTTGCCCGTGCGGCGTCGACCGCGCGAGCCCGATTGCGAGAATTGTTCCATAAAACATCATCCAATGACGAGAATAATCAGCACGTATTCATTGTAGCTGCCTGCCCCTGTGAATGCTTGCTGCTGGCGCAAGCTCAAGCGCGCGTCCACATCAAAGTGGACTAAAGTTATAGGGGGTGCGAGAGTGCACAATCGTTGGTCGACGGTGGGCGCAAAGCCTGAAGACGAGGAGGTTTCCATGGCGGATCACAGCATCGTTGCGGTGTTCGGCAGCATGAACATGGACCTTTCGGTGGCGTGCGAGCGCATGCCGCGCGCGGGCGAGACGGTCGATGGCAGCGGTTTTATCACCAACGCCGGCGGTAAGGGAGCCAATCAGGCCGTTGCTGCTGCGCGCATGGGTGCGCGCACGTGCATGATCGGCGCTGTTGGGCGCGATACCTTTGGCGATGCGCTCGTGGCAGGGCTCCAGGATGCCGGCGTGGGCGTTGAGTTCGTGGCGCGTCGCGATGACGTGGAGACCGGTACCGCGACTATCATTCGCTGCGAGAGCGACAACCGCATCGTGCTGTCGCCGGGCGCCAACCATGCGCTTGCGGGCGAGGACGTTGCCCGCGCACTGAGGAGCTTGGCGGCCGACGAGCTCGACGGCGATGCCAGCGAGATTGCCCCGGCTGCTGGCGGCGTCTTTATCGCCCAGGGCGAATGCGATCTGATGGCAACGGCCGCGGCGCTCTCTTGCGCTCACGAGCTGGGGTTCTATACGATCTTTAACCCGGCGCCCGCCTGCGACCTGCCGGCAGGAGCGTGGCCAGCGGTCGACCTGGTCTGCCCCAACGAGACCGAGTGCCAGGTGCTGACGGGCATTCTGCCCACGGATGATGCGAGTTGCGTCGCCGCGCTCAATGCGCTGCTCGACAAGGGCGTCGGGGCTGCGGTCATCACGTTGGGCGGCGCCGGCTCGGTTACGCTCGGCGATGGCGGTGAGCCGCTGCGCATGCCGGCGCTTTCGAGCGCGGTGGTCGATACGACGGCCGCGGGCGATACGTTTATCGGCGCGTTGGCGGCGGCTCGTCTGGAGGGCCTGCCGCTCTTTGAGTGCATGGCGGCGGGCGCTCGCGCCTCGGCGGTGACGGTGTCGCGCCTGGGCGCTCAGCAATCAATTCCCATGCGTGCGGAAGTCGAGCACAAGTTTGGTTTAGACGGTTTGGATGTAGACGGAGAAGCGGAGTAGAACAATGGCAACCAAGAAGCTGATCCTTGATCTGGATATGGGTGTGGATGATGCGATGGCGCTCGCCTATGCCATCGCGAGCCCCGAGGTGGAGCTCGTGGGCATCACCACGTGCTTTGGCAACGTGCGCGTCGAGCAATCGGCGCACAACTGCCTGGCGGTGCTCGACCTGTTGGGTCGTCCCGAGGTGCCGGTGTACCTGGGCGCCGATCGTCCCATGAAGGCGACCGAACCCTACACGCCGCCGGCGTCCACCACGCTTATCCACGGCAAGAACGGCATTGGCGGCGCAAGCGTGCCCGCCTCGCCGTACGAGCCGGTGGGCGCGACGTCGGCCGATGGCAATGCGGCGGTCGATTACCTGATTGATGCCGCGCGTACTTATGGTCCCGATCTGGTCTACGTTGCGACCGGCCCGCTCACCAATGTGGCGCTTGCCTTGGAGCGCGATGCGGCGGCGATGATGTCCATCGGCCGCGTGGTCGTGATGGGCGGCGCCCTTACCGTGCCCGGCAACGTGAGCGCGGGCGCCGAGGCCAACATGGCGGGCGACCCCGAGGCTGCCGACGCCGTGCTGCGCTCGGGCCGCAAGCTCACCATGGTGGGCCTGGATGTGACGCACCGCGTGGTGCTCACGCGCCGCGACGTTGCCGGCTGGACGGGCTCGGGCACTATGGCGGGCTGCGCATTTGCGAGTATGGTCGAGCACTACATTGGCTCGTACGAGATGAACGCCCCTTACCTGGGCGGCTGCGCGCTGTACGATCCGCTTGCCGTTGCCGTGGCGATTGATCCCACGCTCGTGGGCGCACTTGGTTGCAACTTGCGCGTCGACCTGCTCGGCGAGTATCGCGGCCGCACTATCTGCGACGAGCATCGCCTGTCCGACCCCGACAAGAGCGCGCTTGTGGCACTCACCGTGGACGCCCCGCGCTTTCTGTCCGAGTTCATGACACGTATGGCCCGTGTCCTTGGCTGATCCGCAAGATTGAGACGGCCTCCCAATCGTTTCAACGCTTCCAAAACCGTTCACGGACGATATGCTACCGTTGGTCGGCTGTGGACGGTGCTCCCCGCGAAGATATGGGCTATCATTCTTTGCTGCGCGGATTGTTACTTCTAGGGAGGCATGCCCGCGCCTCGATACAACGGATTGTTACTGGTAAGGCATGACCGCGATAGCTCGGCTATTTGCAGTCATGCCTTTTCTTTTTGATAATTCCGAAAGGAGGTTCAATAATGCTTGCGATTAAAAAGCTCAACAACAATGCCGTTCTTTGCCGCGACGGGCAGGGGCGCGACGTGATCGCCATGGGCAGGGGCGTCGGGTTTGGGGGAGAATTTCCCCGCGAGCTGCCGCTCTCTAAGATTGAGCATACGTTTTATGACATCGACCCCAAAGGGCAGGACGTCATGCGCGACCTTCCTTCTGAGATCGTGATGTTCACGGCCAAGGTGATGGACATCGTCGCCAACGAACTGCCCTACGACCTCTCGACCAATGCGACGCTGTTCATGGCTGATCACCTGTCGTTTGCCGTTGCGCGAGCCCAAAAGGGGGTCCGCATCGCGATGCCTCTTGCCTATGAAGTGCGGGAGACGCATCCGAAGGAATACAAGGCTGCCCAGTTTATCGTCATGCGACTCGAGAAGGAGCTCGGAGAGCGGCTTCCCAAGGATGAGATTGCCAGTATTGCGATGAATCTCGTGAACGCACGGGTTGTTGAAGCCGTCAAAGCCACGGCCGAGCCCGCAAAGCAGTTCGACGATATGCTCGAGGACGTTATCGAGATTCTCGAAAGCGATTTCCGCATTATTGTCGACCGCGATTCCTTTGATTTCACCCGCTTCGCCACGCATCTGCGGTACCTGTTCAAGCGCATTCAAGCCGGCGAGTCGTTGAACAGCGCCAACATGCAGATGTACAAGAACTTTCGTGAGGAGTTTCCGCAGTTGGCAGAGTGCGTGAAGCATATCGGTTCCTATTGTCGTGAAACGTGGGACGCCACGCTCTCCGAGGAGGAGGAACTCTATCTGATGATCCATCTCAACCGGATCATCTCCAAAAAAGGATTGTAACCCGTAGCCATTCGGGGCATGACCTTTGCCGATTCGAACAGTAAGCCAAGATTGTGCAAAGGAGCCAATGATGGCAAATTACAAAAAGGTGGCAGAGCAGATTCTCTCCACTGTGGGCGGGGCGGAAAACGTGGCTTCGGTTACGCATTGCATGACGCGCCTGCGCTTCAACCTCAAGGATGAAAGCCTCTCGAATGATGAGAAGCTTGAGGACATCTCGTCTATCATCAGCGTCGTGCACGCCGGAGGGCAGGTGCAGCTGGTGGTCGGGCCCACGGTCGACAAGGTCTACGACGAGGTTTGTAAGCAGGGCGGATTCGAGGTCACGGTATCGATTGACGAGGAACTCGATGGCCCTCAGCTTAGCTGGAAGGAGCGCTTGGCGCCTAAGCACCTCTTCAATCAGCTGCTCGATGCCGTGAGCGGCGCTATCACCCCGATCCTTCCGATCTTTTGTGTCGCCGGTATCTTCAAGATGCTCGTTATTCTGTTTGGGCCCGAAGGCGCCGGTTTTATGTCCGAAACGAGCGACCTGTATCGGATCCTTTCCCTGGTGGGCGATGCGGCGTATTACTACTTCCCGGTGTTTGCCGCCTATAGCTCGGCTAAGAAGTTCAAAACGAGTCCTGTGCTGGCACTGCTCATCGCTGTTGTGATGATTTATCCCGACATGCTCGCTATTGTTGAGGACGGAAAGCCTTTCAGCGTCTTCGGCATCCCCATGCAGCTCGTCAACTACACCCAGGCTGTTCTTCCGGTCATCTTGATCACCTGGGCCCAGTCCTATGTTGAGCGCTTCTTTAAGAAGATCTCGCCTGATATGTTGCGCATTCTGATCGTACCCGTGGGTACGGTGCTCGTGATGTTGCCGGTCGCGCTGTGCCTCTGCGGCCCTGCCGTCCAATTTGTCATGGGCCTTGTGGCCGATTTCATCATTTGGCTCGCCTCTGTTGCCGGTCCCGCTGCGACCGCGGTTATCGGCGCATTCTGGAATCTGATCATCGCCACCGGCATGCACGTGCCGATCTATACCGCCATATTGCCCGCCGCGCTCCAGAACGGTTACGACGCCATCTTATACCCCGGCACCGCGGTTGTAGCCTACACCACGCTTGCCATCGCGCTCGCCTATGGCCTGCGCGCTAAGGACAAGGAGAGTCGAGCCACGGGCTGGAACTTGTTCATCACCTATGCCTTCGGTCGCGTGAGTGAGCCCATCATCTACGGCATCCTGTTTCGCGACAAGAAGGCTCTTGCCTGGAACATGATTGGTGGTGCTGTCGGTGGTCTGCTGGTAAGCCTTCTTCATGCCAACGTCTATATCTTCACTGGCGTTGGTTTCCCATGGATGAACGTGCTCATGTTTGCTCAGGATATCATCCCTGGCACCATCGGGTGTCTTGCTGGCGGTGCCGTGACGTTTGCGTTGGCGATGATTTTTGGATTTGAAGGACAGGAGAAGATGCCGTTGAAGTCCAAGAGCGGCGATTCTGAGGCCGTTGAATCCGTCGAGGCATAAGAGGCTACTACACAAATATGCTCCCCAGCCGTTGCGCGGTCCGACCCCTTGGCCGCGCAACGGTACTGTGCTGTTGCGCGGCACTTGCCGAGTCCGTTGCGTTCGACAGTGTGGGCCGGGAATTTGATAGAAAGGACGACACCATAATGTTTAGAGAAGATTTTTTATGGGGCGGGGCTCTGGCTGCAAACCAGTGCGAGGGAGGATGGAACGAAGGCGGTCGCGGTTTAGCCAATTCCGACGTGCTGCCGTTTGGCGATCAACGCATGGACGTCATGCGGGGAGACCTTGATCCGCGTGCGTTGGCACCCGACAGCTTCTATCCCGCTCGCAAGGGCATTGATTTTTACCATAGGTACAAGCAGGATATTGAACTGTTTGCCCAGATGGGTTTTAAATGCCTGCGCTTATCAATCGCCTGGAGCCGCATTTTTCCCAAAGGAGACGAAGCCGAGCCCAATGAAGAAGGCCTTGCCTTTTACGAGGATGTTTTTAGGACGTGTCGCGCGCATGACATTGAGCCTTTGGTGACGCTCAACCACTATGATGTCCCCATGCATCTCGTCGATGCGTATGGCGGATGGCGCGATCGCAGGTTGGTCGACCTGTTCGAGCGATATTCGCGTACCGTGTTCGAGCGCTATCGGGGATTGGTCAATTATTGGCTGACCTTTAACGAGATCAACATCATGACGCAGGCGTGCTTTATGGCGGCGGGGATCATCTTCGAGCAAGGGGAGAATCGCTATGCAACGGTTCACACGGCCGTGCACCATGTATTGGTTGCGAGCGCCCGTGCGGTCGGGGCGTGTCATGAACTGTGCCCTGGGGCGAAGATCGGCTGCATGCTCAACGCAGGTGTCTTCTATCCGGCTACATGTGATCCGGACGATGTGCTGGCTGCGCAGGCTGAGAATCGCAGCCATTACATGTTTACCGACGTCCAGGTGCGCGGTGCGTACCCGAGCTATGTTCTCAAGGAATACGCCCGCCATGGTTTTGAGGTGCCCTATCGGGATGATGACCGCGAAGTACTGGCTGCAAACCTGGTCGATTTCGTCTCGTTTTCGTATTACTCGACGCGCGTCGCAAAAGCGCATGCGGAAGGTCAGTTCGATTCGAACCTTCTTCGCTCGGCGCCTAATCCGTATCTAAAACAGGAGCCTTGGGGGAGGTTTATCGACCCCAAAGGGCTGCGCGTCACCATGAATGAAATCTGGGATCGCTATCAAAAGCCGCTGTTCATCGTCGAAAACGGTTTGGGTGCTCCTGATGTGCCGGAAGATTCGGGTGAAATAGAAGACGACTATCGAGTTGAATACCTGCGGGCCCACATCGAGGCGATGAGGGAGACCGTCGAGCTCGACGGGGTGGAACTCATGGGATATACCTGTTGGGGCCCGATCGATTTGGTTTCGGTCGCCACAGGACAGATGCGTAAGCGCTACGGGTTTATCTATGTCGATCGAGACGATAGCGGTGCGGGCTCGTTTGAGAGACGTAAAAAGAAAAGCTTCGAATGGTACCGACGCGTAATAGCAAGCAATGGCGAAGACCTTGCGTAATAACGTTAAGATGGACAAATGCGCCCGTTGGGGGAATAGTCGTGCCACTTCGCTTGACAACAGGCTAAACTAGCTATTAAACATTTACTATTCTGTTTAGATTGAATTTGCGGTCGTTTAGCTGCCGAGCCACGGGGCGGTCAAGCCACGATGCTCGGCCGCGACCGATGCTAGGGGGAACGATGGCTAAAGCAAGCGTCCGCGAGATCAGCCGCATTACCGGCTTTTCGCCCGCAACCGTGTCCAACGCGCTCAACCGCAAGCGCAGCGTGAGCGAGGAGACCGCCAAGGTCATCCTGGAGTGCGCGCAGTCGCTTGGCTATCAGCAGTCGACGCAGCTCGAGAGCATCCAGTTTGTGCTTGCGCGCAAGACGGGCGCCATCCTGGACGAGAGCACCTTCCATCCCGCGGTCATCGAGGGCGTGGAGCGCCAGGCGCGTCGCCACGGCATGAGCACGAGCTTTGTCTCGCTCGACTTTAGCGACCTGGACGCCGTGCGCCCGCAGGTCGAGGGCCTGATCGCCGACCCGTCGGCCGCCATCGTGCTGATGGGTACCGAGCTGGGTGAGGAAGACTATGCCTTGTTCGCCAACGCTGCCGCCCACTTGATCGTGCTCGATGGCTGGAGCGATCGTCAGTACTTCGATGCCGTAGTCATTGCCAACACCGACTCGGTGCTGCGCGCCGTGGACTACCTTATCGAGAAGGGTCACAAGCAAATCGGCTATCTGGCAGGCGACCTTCGCATCCGCAACTTTAAGGATCGCGAGCGCGGCTATCGCCAAGCGCTTGAGGATGCGGACCTTGAGGCCAACCCGACATGGCGCGTCACATTGGGCACCACGCTCGAAGGTGCTTATCGCGACATGGGCGCATGGCTCGACAGCGTCTCGCGCGACGACCTGCCGACGGCTTTCTTTGCCGAAAACGACGTGCTCGCCGTAGGCGCCATGCGCGCGCTGAACGAGCACGGCATACGTGTCCCCGAGGATGTCTCAATCATCGGCTTTGACGATCTGTCTTTGGGCGCCTTCTCCAATCCGCCGCTCACCACGGTGCACGTTCCCAAGCACGAGGTGGGCGAGATCGCGGTGCGCCGCCTGGTGGGTAACATCCGCAATCCCAAGAGCTATACCTGCAAGACGGCCGTGTCGACCTATTTTGTCGAGCGCCAAAGCGTGCGCGAAATCTAGGCAAAGGCAACGCTAGGCCGTAGGGAGGCAAAGCTCGCTAAGGCAGCCATACATAACGCTACTAAGAGAGGGTCCTTCGGGGCCCTCTTTTTGATGCCCTTGTATGTTCAGTTTGTTTACATACCGTTTAGGCTGATTTCTCTACCGTCTACGGGTATTTCGCGTTAAACTACTAAACAGTAGAGTAAAACATTTAGTAAACAGAACAAAACGAAACATGCGTCTGTTTACTGAACATGTGATTAGGGGAGGACGTACATGGATAAGATCAAGCTCGGCTTTGTGCCCACGCGCCGCAGTATCTTTAGCGCGCCGGACGCAATCAAGTATCGTGGCCTGACGGCTGATCGCCTGCGCGAGATCGGCGTCGACATCGTGGATATCGACGACATCAATGACGAGGGCCTGCTGTTCGACGACAGCCACATTGAGCCTATCGTCAAGAAATTCCGCGCCGAGGGCGTCGATGGCATTATGCTGTGCCACGCCAACTTTGGCACCGAGTACGTTTGCGCTCGCCTTGCCCGCGAGCTCGGTCTACCCGTACTGCTGTGGGGTCCGCGCGACGAGCGCCCCGAGCCCGACGGCACACGCCTGCGCGATAGCCAGTGCGGCCTGTTCGCCACCGGCAAGGTCCTGCGCCGCTTCCAGGTTCCCTTCACCTACATGACCAACTGCCGCCTGACCGATCCCGAGTTCGAGCGCGGCGTTTGGGACTTCTTGGCCGTGTGCAACGTGGTCAAGACCTTCAAGCACACCCGCATCCTGCAGATGGCCACCCGTCCGTTCGACTTCTGGTCGACCATGTGCAACGAGGGTGAGCTGCTCGAGAAGTTCAACATCCAGCTTTCGCCTATCCCCATGACCGAGCTTGTCCAGGCTGTGCGCGACGCCCAGGCCGACGAGCAGGCCATGGCCGCCATGCTTGCCCACATCAACGACAGCTTTGAGATCTGCATCCCCGAGGACAAGGTCCCCGCGGTCGCCGGTCTTGCCATCGCCATGAAGTGCCTGGTCGAGAAGTACGGCTGCAACGCCGGTGCCATTCAGTGCTGGAACGCTCTGCAGGACGAGCTGGGCATTATGCCCTGTGCTGCCAACGCCATCCTCAACGAGATGGGCATTCCTATCGTATGCGAGACCGATATCCACGGTGCCATCACCGCGCTGATGGTCGAGGCCGCCGACCTGGGCCGTCATCGCGGCATGTTCGCCGACTGGACCGTGCGCCATCCCGATAACGAGAACGGCGAGCTGCTGCAGCATTGCGGCCCCTGGCCCTGCAGCTGCGCGGCCGTCAAGCCCAAGCTCACCTACCCGCTGGCTTTCGATCACCCCGGCGCGCTGACGGCCGAGGCCAAGCACGGCGACCTCACCCTTGCCCGCTTTGACGGTGACAACGGCGAGTACTCGCTGCTACTGGGCAACGCCCGCGGCATCGACGGCCCGGCCGGCATGGGCACCTACCTGTGGGTCGAGGTCGACAACCTCAAGCGCCTCGAGGCCAAGATCGTCGAGGGCCCCTACATCCACCACTGCGTCGCTATTCACGCCAACGTGGTGCCGGTGCTCTACGAGGCGTGCAAGTACATCGGCATTGCCCCCGACCTGTACGACCCCATCGAAGAAGACGTTAAAGCCTACCTGCGAGGAGAGTAGAAATGGCAACTATCGAAGAGCTTGAGTCCCTGCGTTGGGACCTTCGCCGCGATTGCGTCGATATCATCATGGCTGGCGCCGGCGGCCACATCGGCGGCGATATGTCGGTGATCGACGCCCTCATGACCCTCTACGCCAACCACCTCAACATTTCGCCCGAGACCGTCGACGATCCCAATCGCGACCGCTTCGTGCTCTCCAAGGGCCACGCCATGGAGGCTTACTACGCGGTGCTTTGCCACGAGGGCTATCTTGACCTCGACGACGTCAAGGCCCGCTTCTCCAAGTTCGGCAGCCCCTACATCGGCCACCCCAACAACAAGCTCAAGGGCATCGAGATGAACTCGGGCTCGCTGGGTCACGGCCTGCCCGTGGCCGTGGGCATGGCGCTCGCCGGCAAGATGGACGGCCGCGACTATCGCGTCTACACCATCATGGGCGACGGCGAGCTTGCCGAGGGCTCGGTCTGGGAGGGCGCCATGAGCGGCGGCAACTACCAGCTCGATAACCTGTGCGCGCTCGTGGACCGCAACCGCCTGCAGATCAGCGGCAGCACCGAGGACGTTATGAAGCAGGACTCGCAGGAGGAGCGCTGGGCCGCCTTCGGCTGGAACGTGCTCTCCATCCCGGGCAACGACGTCCGGGCCATCGACGCCGCGCTGACGCTTGCGGCCGAGACCTGCGGCAAGCCCACGGTCATCATCCTCAACACGGTGAAGGGCTATGGCTCGCCTGTTATGGAGGACAAGGCCGCCTGGCATCATCACCTGCCCAATGATGAGGAATATGCCCAGATCATCGCCGATTTCGCTGCCCATAAGGAGGCCATCAATGGCTAACACGATCGCCAATCGCAAGGTTATCTGCGACACGCTGCTCGAGGCCGCGAAGACCGATAAGGATATCGTCGTCCTGTGCTCCGACTCCCGCGGCTCCGCATCGCTCACGCCGTTCTTTGATCAGTATCCCCAGCAGTCCATTGAGGTCGGCATTGCCGAGCAGGACTTGGTGAGCATCGCCGCCGGCATGGCTTCGTGCGGCAAGAAGGCCTGGGCCGCCTCGCCGGCGTCCTTTGTGACCACGCGCTCGTATGAGCAGTGCAAGGTCGACGTCTCGTACTCCAACACCAACGTCAAGCTCATCGGCATTTCGGGCGGCGTGTCCTACGGCGCCTTGGGCATGAGCCACCACTCTGCGCAGGATATCGCCGCTATGAGCGCGATTCCCAACATGCGTGTGTATCTGCCGAGCGACCGCTTCCAGACCGCCGAGCTCGTGCGCGCCTTGGTAGCCGACAACAAGCCGGCCTACATCCGCGTGGGGCGCAACCCGGTCGAGGACGTGTACGCCGAGGGCGAGTGCCCGTTCCAGATGGATTGCGCCACCTGGGTGCGTCGCGGTACCGATGTGACGCTTGTCGCCACCGGTGAGATGGTCCGCCATGCCGTGGACGCCGCCGATCTGCTGGCCGAGCAGGGAATCTCGGCAACGGTGCTCGACATGTACTGCGTCAAGCCGCTCGACGCCGAGGCCGTGATCGAGGCCGCCGGCGCCACGCGCGCCGTCGTGACCGTTGAGGAGCACAGCCCCTTCGGCGGCCTGGGTTCCATGGTCGCGCAGGTCGTGGGCGAGCATTGCCCGCGTCCGGTCAAGTGCCTGAGCCTGCCCGACGCGCCGGTCATCACCGGTACGAGCCCCGAGGTCTTCGCGCACTACGGCCTGACGGGTGCCGGAATCGCCAAGACGGTCGTCGAGTTCCTTCCCGCAGAGTAATTGGTGCATCGGGGACAGGTTTGCACCAATCCTTTTAGGTTGAATTCTGAGCAGGCCGGCTGCGCTCTCATGAGCCGGTCGGCCACTCGCTCCTTGTCCGTCGGGTTTTAGTTTTGAATCGACGGGGGAGACAGGAGAGTACATGAGCAAATACATCATCGGAATCGATCAATCCACGCAGGGCACCAAGGCGCTGCTGGTGGACGAGGGCGGCCATTTGATTCATCGTGCCGATCGCCCGCATCGCCAGATTGTCAACGAGGCCGGCTGGGTGAGCCATGATCCAGCCGAGATCGCCGCTAACGTGCTGGCCGTGGCGCGCGCCGTGGTGGAGGAGACCGGGGTCGATCCGACCGACGTCGCCGGCATCGGCATCTCCAACCAGCGCGAGACTACCGTTGCCTGGAGCCGCATGACGGGCGAGCCGCTGTGCGACGCCGTGGTGTGGCAGTGCGCCCGCGCCCGCGAGCTGTGCGACGAGCTTGCTGCGCGCGAAGGCGTGGCCGAGCTGGTGCGCGACACGACGGGTCTGGTGCTCTCGCCCTACTACCCGGCGGGCAAGATGGCCTGGATCCTCGCGAACGTTCCCGCGGCTGCCGAGGCCGCTGCGGCGGGCGAGCTGTGCCTGGGCACCATCGATGCCTGGGTGGTCTGGACGCTCACGGGCGGCGCGGAGTTTCGCTGCGACTGGTCCAATGCCAGCCGCACGCAGCTCTTCGACCTGCGCCGTGGCTGCTGGAGCGAGCCGGTGTGCGAGGCCTTTGGCGTCGATGCAGCCTGCCTGCCGCAGGTGACCGATTCCGATGGCCTGTTCGGCATGACGGACCTGGGCGGCTTTTTGCCGGCGCCCGTGCCCATTCACGGCGTACTCGGCGACAGCCATGCCGCCTTGTTTGCCCAGGGCTGCCATAGCCGCGGCATGGCCAAGGCGACCTATGGCACCGGCAGCTCGGTCATGATGAACGTCGGCGACGAGTTCGTTGCCAGCTCGCACGGGCTTTCGAGCTCGCTTGCGTGGCGTATGGACGGTGTGACCGAGTATGTTCTCGAGGGCAACGTGAGCTACGCCGGCGCCGTCAAGACGTGGCTGCGCGACGATCTTGAGCTCATCAATAACCCCGAGGAAGTTACCGACCTGTGCTACGCCGCCAATCCGGCGAGTCGCGTCTACTTTGTGCCGGCGTTTACCGGCCTGGGCGCGCCGCACTGGGCGAGTGACGCCGAGGCCTGCGTCTTTGGCATGACGCGCACCACGGGCCGTGCGGAGTTCGTAAAGGCCGCCGACGAGTCGATCGCCTATCAAATCTTTGACGTGATTGATGCGATGGTCGAGGATTCGGGCGCGGCACTGGCTGAGCTTCGTGTTGACGGCGGCCCCACGCGCGACGCGTACCTGATGCAGTTTGAGAGCGACTTGGTTGGCTCGCCCATCCGCATCGCGAGCAACGACGAGATGAGCGGTCTGGGTGCGGCCTGGGCCTGCGGCATTGCGCTGGGCATGTACACGCGCGACGTCGTTGACGTCTACGGCGCCCGCGGCATCGTGGAGCCTGCCATGTCCGCCGACGAACGAGCCAAAAAGATCGCCGGCTGGCGTCACGCCGTCGACGCCACCATCTCGTACACTGCCTAGAATGATTTTTCTGGGACGGGGATTTAAAAAATCATTCGCCCCCCGTCCCGGGTAGCTCATTTGGGACGGGGCTTTTTTGACTGGTATGATTGGTGCGATCATTCGAACCAGCTAAAAGAGCCCCGTCCCAAATTGACTACCGAGAGGATCTGCCATGGAGCGCATCGCGAGTTTTTCCGTTGACCATCTGCTGCTCGAGCCCGGCGTGTATGTGAGCCGCATCGACCGCGATCCGGCGACCGGCGCCGCCGTCACCACCTTTGATCTGCGCCTGACCACGCCCAACAAGGAGCCGGTCATGAACACGGCCGAGTGCCACACCATCGAGCACCTGGGTGCGACGTTCCTGCGCAATCATGCCGAGTGGTTGAGCCGCATTGTCTACTTTGGGCCCATGGGCTGCCGCACGGGCTTTTACCTCGTCGTATTTGGCGAAGTGACGAGCGAGGAGATCCTGCCGCTCGTGCGCGAGCTGTTTGAGTTTGTCGCCGACTTTGAGGGCGATGTTCCCGGAGCCGCTCCCGAAGAGTGCGGCAACTACCTGGACCAGAACCTTCCCATGGCTAACTGGCTCGCGCGTCGCTACCTCGACCGCGACCTGGCCGATATCGACGAGAAGCACCTGCATTATCAGCAGGCATAAGGGCTTTATCGTCCAAAACGCGCGCATTGGGCGCCTTCGCTTATGCGGGGGCGCCTTTTTGTTGAGTGGTCGGGATGAGCGTTCAAAATCGCTCATGATTGTTCTAGAATGTTCGTATAGTCACATTTACGAACAGGAGTGAACATGCATATCTATTCTGTCAACGATCCCGAGTTCAAATCCTATGGCAACGTTTGGGATGACGTTCCGTCCGAGCTCACGTCGCCCGTGCTCGAGGCGCTCTCTGCCACGCCCATCCCCGAGGGCAGCAAGTACGTAGCAAGCGCGCCGGAGCTCGAGGGCGTCAAGGATGCCGATAAACTGGGCTTTCTCATGTTTGGCGGCC
This sequence comes from Collinsella sp., assembly GCA_019414545.1. Taxonomy (GTDB): domain Bacteria; phylum Actinomycetota; class Coriobacteriia; order Coriobacteriales; family Coriobacteriaceae; genus Collinsella. The sequence goes on from DXLV01000003.1 coordinate 15,926, forward strand.
GCCCCTTCCAGCTCGGCTGGTGCAACGGCCACAACACACGCCTCAACTGCCTGGAGTATCACCGCGCCAGCGAGTTTAACCTGGGCGCCCGCGACTTTATCCTGCTCGTGGCGCATCGCTGGGAGATCGAGGACGGCAAGCTCGACACCCCGTGCGTCAAGGCGTTCCGCGTGCCGGCGGGTACGGTCGTCGAAGTCTTCAACACCACGCTCCACTACACGCCCTGCATGGTCGACGACGGCGGCTTCCAGGTGATGGTGGCGCTGCCGGCAGGCACCAATGGCCCGCGCCCCGAGGCTGCGGCCGACATGCCTGCCGCCGGCGACAGCTACTGCTACTGGAAGGCCGACAAGTGGGTCCTCTGCCACGCCGACAGCCCCAAGGCAGCCGAAGGCGGCTACGTGGGCCTCGTCGGCAAGAACCTCGACATCACCGTGGACTAGGGGCTTTTGTTTTAATCTGTAACACCTGGCGGGCTAAATCGTCTCTACCTGTTACAGATTGAGATAACCGCAGAGGGTGCCCGAAAGATCTCGATCTGTAACACCAGGCCCGGTTTTGGCGGTCTACCTGTTACAGATCAAGACAAACCGGCCCAAGCCACCACAAAGGGGACAGGCACCTTTGTGGTGGTTGTCTAGAGCTGGCTGCGCAGATAGTCGGCCATATATGGGACGGCGAAGCGCACGTAACCACGGCGCGCCTGCTCGATAACGCCGGCGTCAATGAGGCGCCGGCGATATTTCTGTGCATAGTCGGGCGTGACCGACATGCGCTCCGCCACATCAGAAATACGCGACACAGCGCCTTCGTCGTCAGTCATTGCGGTGAGAAACGCGACGTCTTGGTCCGATAGCGCGGCGAGCGTCGTTTCGCAAACATCGTTTTCGAAGTCGACCTTCGAAGCTTCGATGGCTCCGTCGATTTGCCCTTGCGCTGCGCGTTCTCCAGCCTTGCAGCGATTGGCGATGTTATAGCCGATCAGCTGCAGCATATAAGGGGAGCCTTGGGTTGCGCGAGCGGCACGGAGGCGAAGATCGCTTGGAATGTCAATGCTGAGCTCTTCGAAAGCCCGCTGGTAATAGGCGTCGACATCTCCGACCGAAAGCGGTTCGAGCGTGACCTTGCGAGCGCGGTTGAGAAATGTCAGCACGCGGTCATTGAGTGTTGCGCAGACGGCTCCCGGAAGGCCTGCCATGACGAGCGCGACGTTGAGTCGTTCGCCGACCAGTTCTTGATAGGCGGTGACGAGCTGTCTGATCTCGGGTGAATTCGCTTGGAGCTCGTCGATGAGGATGAGGATACCGTGTCCCTGCTTGGTCAGTTTGCGCGCGAGCTGTGTGAGTTTGAACTGAAAGCTTTTGGTCTCCTGCACGTCTCGTGTGAACTCGAGGCCTGCCGAGAACCCAAAAACACTTAGACTGCCGCTCGTGAGTTTGGGAAGGCGGCGTTTATTGACGTAAGGCTCGCCTGCTTCCTGGATCTTCTCAACAATGCGCTCGAGCATATCCTCGGAGGCTACGGTGGGCGTAGCGACAACAAAGCCGAGCTTGCGTGCGCGGTCGGCAAGTTCCCACAGAAGAACCGTCTTGCCGCTGCCTCGCTGTCCAAGCATGAGCATGGCTCGGTCGCGATTGCCCGCCTCTTGCTCAATGCCAGATACGAATGTCGAAATTACCGCTTCGCGCCCGACTAGATAAGAGGGGCGATTTCCAAATGAGGGGGAGAAGATGGTCTCAGTCATAAGTCTCCTTTCCTTTTTTTCCTATTTTTTCCTTTTTTTCCTATTCGGTCAAATGACCTGCTGCCGAGGGCGGCTACGTAGGCCTCACCGGCAAGAACCTCGACATCACTGTGGACTAGGGTCCTTGTCTCAAACCACCACAAAGGTGCCTGTCCCCTTTGTGGTGCGCCTTTGGTTGCCTTTGCCTTGGGGGGGGTCAAGGGATGAACGGTGGAAAAACAGGGGCGAACGGTAACTTCTATAAAATCACTTTAATAACTCAGCAAAACCTCTATACTGGCAACTGCACCGCGTTACTCCTCGGGAGGCGCCACGAGCACATGTCATAGCAACCGCCGACTCGAGAGCCGGTGTGGTGAGATGTCCAAGTGGAGCCCAGGGGAGTTTTTTCATGCTGATAACCAAGGCAATAAACAACAACGTTGTCCTTGCGGAGGACGATGCCGGGCGCGAGCTCGTGTTGTTTGGCAAGGGCCTTGGCTTTCGCGGCGCCCCTTCCTATATTGAGGACGAAAGCTCCATCCAGCGGAGCTTCCGCGATATCAGCCCTGAGATGTACGATGCTGTCGCATCGCTTTCGGACGATGTCATCATTATCGCGTCGGGTATCGTGGATATCGCACGCAACGAGCTCAACTGCACGCTCAATCCCAATCTAGTCTTTACGCTCGCCGACCACCTTCAGTTTGCCATCGACCGCGCCCGCAAGGGAGCTTCGATCAAGAACCCGCTCTACGAGGAAGTCCGCCTCGTCTATCCGCGCGAGGCCGAGGTCGGTCGCCGCGGCGTCAAGCTCGTTATGGCTGTGGCCGAGGACGTTGATTTTCCTGAGACCGAGGCCGCTTCGATTGCGCTGCATATCGTCAACGCCGAGATGGTCGATGACGAGAACGCGGGCGCAAAGGGCAACATGGACTTGGTCGTAAAGAGTACCGAGGTCATCGATGCGGTTACCGGGATTATCGAGCGTACGCTTGGCGAGACCATCGACCGCTGCTCATATAGCTATGCGCGCTTTGTGACCCATATGCGCTTTCTTATCAGCCGCCTTATCAAGGGTGAGGACGAGGAGACGCGCAATAGCGATCTTTTCAAACGAGCGACCAGCGAGTTTTCAGACGCGTACGCCTGTGCACGCGCAATCGACGAATACATGAGGGCAACCTGCGGCTGGCACTGCACGGACGAAGAGCTGCTCTATCTGATGATGCATATCAACCGGCTCTGCCCGGGACATTGATACGGAGGCCGGGCACCCGTCTAACTGCCCAACTGGCCGGCTTTGCGTCGGCAGACATCGCGGCATCGCCGCGCAACCTGCTGTTAAGCTCCAAGGCGCCGGGGCTGCAGATATCTTTGTAACGAGTGAAACAAGGAGGTTTCACATGGCACGCGATTACGAGGCTCTCGCCCGTACCATCGTTGAACTCGTCGGTGGCGAGGACAACGTCAAGTCCGTCACCCACTGCATTACCCGTTTGCGCTTTACCCTCAACGACGAGAAGAAGGCCCAGACCGAGAAGCTCAACCAGACCGAGGGCGTTATCTCCGTTCTAGTGGCCGCCGGTCAGTACCAGATTGTTATCGGCAATCACGTTACCGACGTGTATGACGCCCTGCCCAAGGTTTCCAACATCCAGCTTGGCGGCGAGGTCGAGGACGAGGCCGGTGGCAGCATCGTTAACCGCGCCATCCAGCTCATCAGCGGCATCTTTATGCCGATGCTTCCCGCCATGTCCGCCGCCGGCCTTCTCAAGGCCTTTGTGATCATGGCCAACTCCTTTGGTTGGCTCGCGGCCGAGTCCACCACCTACCAGCTGCTTTACGCCATCGGCGACGGCGTGTTCTACTTCATGCCGGTCTTCCTTGCCCGCACTGCGGCCAAGAAGTTCAAGTGCAACGACTGGACGGCCATGGCCATCGCCGTTGCGCTGTGCTACCCCACGCTCTCCACGCTCTTTAGCGCCGGCGACCCGGTTGACCTCTTTGGCATCCCGGTAACGCTCATCAGCTACACGAGCTCGGTTATCCCCATCATCTTTGCCGTGTACGCGCAGTCCTGGATCGAGAAGGGCCTCAATAAGGTCGCCCCCGATATCCTCAAGGGCTTGATCGTTCCCGTCGTGACCCTCGTCGTGGCCACTGCGCTCACCCTCTACATCATCGGCCCCGTCACCGACTTCATCGGTGGTCTCATCGCTAACGGCCTGGTTTCCCTGCTTGAGGTTGCCCCGCTGCCCGCAGGCTTCCTCATCGGTCTGCTTTGGCCCTGCCTCATCATCTTTGGTATGCACTGGGCCTTTATCCCCATCATCCAGATGAACATCGGTATGCTCGGCTATGACGTCATCCTGCCCATTACCGTCGGCACCAACTTTGCCATGGGTTTCGCGGTCCTTGCCATCTTCCTCAAGACCAAGAACACCGAGCTCAAGGAGCTCGCCGGCGCTGCCGCCATCTCTGCGCTCCTCGCCGGCATCACCGAGCCCGCCATCTACGGCGCCGTCCTCAAGTACAAGCGCCCGTTTGTGATCGCAATCGTCTCTTGCGGCATCTGCGGTGCCATTGCTGCCGCTTTTGGCCTGCACCAGCCCGCGCTCATGACCACCTCGCTCATCACCATCCCGGCCATCATCGGCTCGGTGGGTATGGAGGACGTCATCGCGCTCGCCGTCGCCTCCGTCCTCACCTTTGTGGGCACGCTGACCTTCGGCTTCAACGACGACATGATCCTCGAGAACAACTAGTTCTGGGAAACCGGCGTCTTTGGACGCCAGCACACGGGGCGCGGCGCCAGATGCGCCCCGTGTGCCCTTATGGGAGGGCGCTGACCCCTACACGAATCCGGCGTCCTCCCATAAGGGCACACAACAGAAACGAGGTAGCCATGAAGCAATCCGAGCTCGTTGACCTTTTGGGGCGTATGACCCTGCGCGAGAAGATCGGGCAGTTGGTGCAGCTTGACGGTGGGTGCTTTGGCACCGATACCGTAGCGGTTGGTCCGCGTGCCAAGCTGGGCGTGACGCAAGAAGATGTTGACGTATGCGGCAGCGTGCTCAACGTGTTGGGCGCCGAGGAAGTGCATCGTATCCAAGATGCATATCTTGAGCGCAGCCGTCTTAAGATCCCGCTCGTCTTTATGGCCGATGTGATCTATGGCTATCAAACCTGCTATCCAATCCCCCTGGGCCTGGGAGCCACGTGGGACCCAGAGCTTATCCGCGAGGATTACAACCTTATTGCCGAAGAGGCCGTGGCCGATGGCTGCATGGTGACCTTTAGCCCGCCGGTGGACGTGGTGCGCGATGCCCGTTGGGGTCGCTGCCTGGAGATGCCGGGCGAGGATCCGTACCTAAGCAGCCGCTTCGCTCGCGCGATGGTCGAGGGCTTTAAGGGTGACAGTACGCCGCAGAAGAGCTTGGCCAGCTGCGTCAAACACTTTGCGGGCTATGGTGCGCCCGAGGCGGGTCGCGAGTACAACACAGTGGATATGAGCGAGTGGCGCCTGCGCAACGAGTACCTGCCTCCGTACCGTGCGGCGGTCGAGGCTGGTTGCGATTTGGTGATGACGAGCTTCAACACCATCGATGGCATCCCCGCCACGGCAAACCGCTGGCTCATGCACGACGTGTTGCGCGACGAGTGGGGCTTTGACGGTCCCATCATCACCGATTACGCGGCGATCGACGAGCTCAGGGCACACGGTGTGGCGGCAAACCGTCGCGAGGCGGCCAAGCTCGCCATGAATGCCACCGTGGACATCGACATGAAGACGCCCTGCTACGCACATGAGCTTGAGGCCCTCATCGAAACGGGTGAGGTTTCGCTCGAGCAGATCGATACCGCCTGCATGCGCGTGCTCGAGCTCAAGAACAGACTCGGTCTGTTTGAGGACCCGTATCGTACGTGCTCGCCCGAGCGCCGTACGGAGGTCACGTGCACGCCGGAGCGTCTTGAGAGCGCGCGTAAAACGTGCGACGAGGCCCTCGTGCTCCTTAAAAACGAAGGTGGGCTGCTACCGCTTACGACCGGGGGCAACGCTCCGCGCGTGGCGCTCATCGGTCCCTATGCCAACAGCCGAGACATCATCGGCATGTGGGCGATTCATGCCGATAAAACTCATTCCGTAACGCTTGCCGAGGCATTTGCCGAGGTAATGGGCGACGACGGCTTTGCGTGGGCCCAAGGCTGTCCCACGCTCGACGACTACAGCGAGCTTGGGGAGTTTGGCAAGATTCCCGCGTTCGGTGCGCCGACGGGCGAGGGCGCGGATCTAGAGACGATGGCTGCCGAGGCGCTCGAGCTGGCCGCATCGAGCGACGTGGTGGTCATGGCGCTCGGAGAACACATGCTGCAGAGCGGTGAGGGCGGAGCGCGTACGGACATTACCATACCGGCTCCGCAGAAGCGCCTGCTCAAGCGCGTGCGCGCGCTCGGCAAGCCTGTGGTGCTCGTGCTCTTTAACGGGCGTCCTCTTTCCCTCACTGACGTGATTGATGATTGCGATGCAATCGTAGAGGCGTGGTTCCCCGGTACGGCTGGTGGGCGTTCGGTAGCCGACGTGCTCTTTGGAACGGTCAATCCGAGCGGCAGGCTCACGGTGAGCTTCCCACATAACGTGGGCCAGGAGCCGCTCTACTATGCGCAGTTCTCCACCGGACGTCCCGCTAAGACATCAACGCATAGCGGTCGCTTTGTGAGCCGCTATATGGACTGCCCTAACGATGCGATGTTCCCCTTTGGCTACGGACTCTCGTATCATACGGCGCGCTACGATAACCTGCGCCTGAGTGCGGACGAGCTTACGGTGGACGGTGTCCTCGAGGTCTCAATCGACGTGACCAATGAGGGCGATATTGCTGGTACTGAGGTCGTGCAGCTCTATATCCACGACAAGGTGGCAACGCGCGTGCGCCCCATGCTCGAACTGCGTGACTTTGCGCGTGTTGAGCTTGCGCCGCGTGAGCGCCGCACGGTGACGTTTATCCTGCGCGAGGAGGCTCTGCGTTTTTGGACGCCCGAGCACGGCTGGGCAAGCGAGCCCGGCGCGTTTGAGGTCATGGCGGGGCCTAACAGCCGCGACCTGTTGGTGGGGGAGTTCGAGCTCGTCTAGCTGCATTTGCTTAACGAATGGTGCACGCGGTGCGCGGCAGGCGTTCGGTCTTGTCGCCGGCGTCCGTCCGGTACCGCGCCCGATATCGATAGGAGGGGTCTGACATGGCTCATATCGCAACCAATCCGTATCTGCCGGGATGGGAGTATATCCCCGATGGCGAACCGCATGTCTTTGGTGACCGAGTCTACGTGTATGGAAGCCATGACGCACCCGAGGGCACCGCATACTGCCCGGGTGACTACGTGTGCTGGTCAGCTCCGGTGGACGATCTGGGCTCCTGGACGTTTGAGGGGACCATCTGGCGCAAAGAGGATGACCCGGCCAATGTCGATCGAACCAGGTACGGCGCGCCCGATGTGTGCCGGGGTGCCGACGGGCGGTTCTATCTGTATTACTTCACGCTAAGCATGACGAGCGGTTGCATCATGTCGGTCGCCGTGTGCGATGAGCCGGCGGGACGCTACCGCTATCTGGGCCCTATTGCCAAGCCCGACGGCTCGCCGTTTGCGGGCGAGGAGGGCTGGGGTATGCCCTTTGACCCGGCAGTCCTTCCCTGCGGGGACGGGGGTTGCTGGCTCTACTATGGGTTTGGCGCCAAGAAGCCGAGCTCGCGCATGCCCGCATGTTCCATGGAGGGCGGCTACGTGGTGCGGCTCGGCGCCGATATGCGCACGATGGCTGCGGCACCCAAGCATCTGGCTCCGGCAGTGACGCAGGCGGCGGACACGGGTTTTGAAGGGCATGCCTTCTTTGAGGCCTCGAGCATCCGCGTGCTCGACGGGCGCTACTACTTTGTCTACTCGAGCGAAAACGGACATGAGCTCTGCTGGGCCACGATGCCAACGCCGGAAGGTCCGGTAACCTACGGCGGCGTGCTCGTTTCCAACGGCGATGTGGGCCTGCCCGGGCACGAGGCCGAGGACGCCGCTGTGATGGACCTGGGCAACAACCATGGCGGCATGGCGCGCATTGCCGGGCGCGACTACATCTTCTATCACCGTCATACGCACGGTGCGCAGCACGCGCGCCAGGGGTGCGCTGAGCCCATCGAGATTGCTTCCGATGGACATATCGAACAAGTAGAGATAACGAGCTGTGGGCTCAATGGCGGAGCGCTTCCTTGCGGGCGCGCGTACCCGGCGAGTATTTGCTGCTACTTGGTGGGGCCGGCCGGCGCGGTTCACTATTCCGGCAATCTGGAAATCGCCGATAACCATCCGGTGATTACCCAGGAAGTCGATGCGGGCTGTGTGACTTCGGCACGTACCCATGTGGCCAACCTCTGCGATGGAGCGGGCGTGGGCTACAAATACCTGGCGTTTTCCGGTGCGGAGCGCACGGTGGAGCTCGAGGTGCGCGGGGATCTTGCCGGTGTGGTGAGTGTACGCTTGGACGCGCCGGATGGCGCTGAGTTGACGCGCGTCGAGCTCGTGCCAGGCGAGGGCTGGTGCACGGTGGTCGCATCCCTGACGAAGACCGTTGCCGGTGACCATGCACTCTACCTGGCTATCGAGGGCGTCGGTTCGGTCGATCTCGCCTCGTTTGCCGTCCTTTAACCCATCTCCCATCGGAGGGGCGGGCTCGCACGGACGACAGGTAGGCCCTGGTCGCGCGTCCGGTGCTCTCAACATGGCTCGGCCCTCAGGGGGTTGAAACAAAACGGAAGAATGGAGTTGCCATGGCGGAGATTCCGCAGTTGTACACCTGTGCTGGCGGCGGGCAACGCCTGATGGTGGACGGCCGGCCCTATACGCTGTTTGCGGGCGAGTGCCATAACTCCGCCTCGGGTGGGCGCCGCGCTTTTGCGGATGCTCTCGATCGCGCGCGGGCGCTCGGTATGAATACCGTGCTCGCCCCGGTTACCTGGGAGCTTTTGGAGCCCGCAGAGGGCGAGTTTGACTTTGGCCAAGTGGACATGATGCTCGAGCTTGCCCGCGAGCGCGGGCTGCACCTGGGCGTGCTGTGGTTTGGCGCGTACAAAAATGCGCAGTGCTACTATGCGCCCGCGTGGGTCAAACGCGATATCGAGCGTTTTCGCCGTGCGCAGATGGTGCCCGGGCAGAACAAGGTTCGCTATGCCGAGTTTCATAACTTTGAGATCACGGCGCTTTCGCTCTATTGCGAGGAGACGCGCGCGGCGGATGCCGGCGCCTACGCGGCTTTGATGGCGCACCTGCGCGAGGTGGATGCGCAAGATCATACGGTGATACTCGTGCAGGTAGAAAACGAGTGCGGCCAGATGGTCGCGGCACGTGAGCACTCGCCTTGGGCGGATGCCGCCTTTGCGGAGAGCGTGCCTACGGAGCTGATCGAGGCGCTTGCGGTCGATCCTACCTCCCTGGCGTCTGAGCTTGCGGAAGCCCTTGAAGCGGGCGCCGGCTCTGGTTCGTGGGAACAGGTTTTTGGCGAGCATGCCGAGGAGATGTTTACCACCTACCACATGGCTCGCTACGTGGAGACGGTCGCCGCAGCGGGCCGCGCCGAGCATCCGCTGCCCACGGCCTGCAATTGCTGGCTCGACAAGGGTCACAAGCCTGGGCGCTTTCCCACGGGCGGTCCCAACCTGCGCGTGATGGGCGTGTGGAAGCATGCCGCCCCGAGCATCGACATGCTGGGCCCCGATATCTACATCCCGGCGTTTTGCAAGGTCTGCGACGGATATGCGTGCGAGGACAACCCGCTCTTTATCCCCGAGACCGCGACGCACGCCTACGCCGCCGCGCGCCAGGTCTGGGCGGTGGCCCATCACCATGCCCTGTGCTTCGCTCCTTTTGGCTACGAGGAGATGGGCGAGCCCTTTGGCGATTCGGCGGGTATTCTCTTTGGCATGGATACGAGCGACCCCGCTTTGCTCACGCCTCAGGACCGGGAGGAATATGCGGAGGTCACGCGTGGGCTGGCTCAGTTATTTGAACTTGCCGAGGACGATGCCGCGTACGCGACGCTCGATGCCGTGACGAGTGAGGTGGCAGCCGAGGGCCTGCTCGATATGGGTTCCATAGCAATTAAGGTGAGCTTTGATGAGGGTGCCCTGCCCGGTGCGTGTGCGGCCCTTCGCGCCGCCGACGGCGCCGTGTACCTGCTTGCGCTTCGTTGCGGCTTGGCGCTCGAGTCGCACGCGGCGGGTGAGCCGCATGTGGATGTGGCGTCGCTCGAGACGGGGACCGTTGAGAACGGCGCGTGGGTGCGCGACTGCCGTCTCAACGGCGACGAGGTCGCCATTATGCGCTATAGCTCTCCCGTGCTTCTTCGTTTGGAGGCCATCACGTACGCTTAGCCGCAGTCATTGCCGCCCGGCCCCTCACTTCCTTTCCTTCCCGGGGACGGGTTCCTGTGGAGGAAAAACTTCGAGAGGCGAACCTGTTGCCAGGGGAGGAAGCGAGGTATCAGAAAGTGTCAGGCAGGGGCGGCTGCCGGGCCGCCGTGTGCGAAAAGAAGTGTCGGCCTGCGTCGTTGCCGTTGAGTAGCGCGCTGCTTACGGGGATACTGAAACCACGACAAACAGCGTGTGAAAGGATTGATGCATGGCTTTCCGTAAAGACTTCCTGTGGGGCGGCGCGACGGCTGCCAACCAGTGCGAGGGCGCTTACGACGTGGATGGCCGCGGCCTGGCCAACGTGGACGTGGCGCCGCACGGCCCCGAGCGCTATGCGGTGGTCTCCGGCCAGCGCAAGATGCTCGACTTCGAGGACGGCTATTACTACCCCGCGCAGACCGGCATCGATTTCTATCACCACTACAAGGAGGACATCGCCCTCTTTGCCGAGATGGGCTTTAAGACCTTCCGCATGAGCCTGGCCTGGACCCGCATCTTCCCCAACGGCGACGAGACTGAGCCCAACGAGGCCGGCCTGGCCTTCTACGAGGACGTGTTCCGCGAGTGTCAGGCGCACGGCATTGAGCCGCTCGTGACCATCACGCACTTCGACTGCCCGATTCACCTCATCAAGGAGTACGGCGGCTGGCGCAACCGCAAGCTCATCGACTTCTACAAGAACCTCGCGACCACGATCTTCACCCGCTACAAGGGCCTGGTAAAGTACTGGCTTACCTTCAACGAGATCAATATGATCTTGCACCTGCCGTTTATGGGTGCCGGTCTGGTCTTTGAGGAGGGCGAGAACAAGGAGGCCGTCGAGTACCTGGCCGCCCACAACGAGCTCGTCGCCAGCGCTTGGGCAACCAAGATCGCTCACGAGATCGACCCTGAGGTCAAGATCGGTTGCATGCTTGCCGCAGGTAGCTACTACCCCTACAGCTGCCGTCCGGGCGATGTGCGCCAAGCGCAGATTGACAACCAGAGCAACTATTTCTTCGTCGACGTTCAGAGCCGCGGCTACTACCCGGCCTATGCCGTCAAGAAGCTCGAGCGTTTGGGCATCGATGTGGGCATGACGGATGAGGACCGCGAGATCCTGGCCGCCAACACCGTCGACTTCATCAGCTTTAGCTATTACAGCACCCGTTGCTCCGCCGGTGCCGATAACCCCGATGTCGAGCGCACCCAGGGCAACGCCTTCGCCGGCGCCAAGAACCCCTACCTGCAGGAGAGCCAGTGGGGCTGGGCCATCGATCCGCTGGGCTTCCGCATCACCCTCAACGACCTGTACGACCGTTATCAGAAGCCGCTGTTTGTGGTCGAGAACGGCCTGGGCGCCAAGGATGTTGTCGAGGAGGATGGCTCCATCAACGACGACTACCGTATCGACTACCTGCGCCAGCATATCGCCGCGATGCGCGATGCGGTGACCGAGGACGGCGTTGACCTGCTGGGCTACACCACCTGGGGCCCAATCGACCTGGTGTCTGCCGGCACGGGCGAGATGTCCAAGCGCTACGGCTTTATCTATGTCGACCGCGATGATGCGGGCAACGGCACCCTCAAGCGTTCCAAAAAGAAGAGCTTCGACTGGTACAAACACGTCATCGAGACGAACGGCGAGGACCTGGCCTAAGGCTTCCCAACAACCATAGCCTCCTAACCAAAACGCCCGGCGAGCAGTTAATGCCCGCCAGGCGTTTTGTTAAAAGAAGTGAAAGCACTCATTGGGGACGTACTTAAATGAGTGCCCGCAGAATGAGAGTGGATAATCTCCCGTTTTTAGCCTGTTTGTGGGCTCAAAGTGGGAGATTATCCACTCTCGCCATTTGGGCGTCCAAAAAACCTCGCTCGTTTTGTCTTAGTCATTGGGGACGTTCTTAAACGACTAGTCGTTGGCGACGTCCCTCGCCGTCGGCGGATTTTGGGACATGTGGCCCGCTTTTTGGGCCCGCCTGTCGGTACACTAAAAGCACTATGGGTACCCGCGAGCGACATATCGGCCACGCGACCGCCCGATCCGCGCCCGTGGCGGATCTTAGGGGCGGCAGGCTCTTCGCCATGCCGCGATTCCTTGTTGGCATATCGCATGGCGTGTATCGCCACCGCGTCTTTGTTATCGCCGGCGCCATTACCGCGCTGTTCCTTATGCTTTTGGCAGTCTTGCCGGCACTGTTCGCCTCCGACCCCAAGCTTTCCAACACCGTGCCCGCCTATAGCGAGGTGTCCGAAGAGGTCGTGGATGCGCTCGTCCACTCGAGCTCTCTCCCGCTGCTTGTCGCCGCAATTGCATTTTCAATCTGGGGTGTGTTGGCGTACCTACGCTGCTTGGACTACGTCTTGCGCCGCCGCCTTGTTGCCATCGCCGCCATTTGTGCCCTGTGGATGATCGAGGTCATCCTCAAATATAAGTCGTTCACGCCGTTCTATGCCACCGTGCTGTGGTACCTGTACTACGTGCCCATGACGCTCATTCCGCTGATCTACCAGCTGTGCGGTCTGCGCCTCGCGGGTTTGGAACAGCATCGTATGGGGCGTCGGTACCGCACCGTTTTGTGGGTCATGGCTGTCCTGCTTATCGGCTTTGTGCTTACTAACGATGTTCATCAGCAGGTCTTCCATTTCGATCGATCGAGTGGAACCTGGAGCAACGATTACACATATGGTTGGGGCTACGGTACCGTTCTGGTATGGACAGCCTTTAACTTCGTTGCCTTTTTTATCTTGGTAGGACGGTCCTCGTCTTTTCGTATTCAGCGTTTCTCGGGCACGGCGGCGCTCGTACTGCTGGGTGGCGCATTCTTTGCCGTCTCGTATGCGTTGCGCGTGCCCTGGGCATGGAGGCTCAACTTTTCGCTCGTCTATTGCGTCCTGTGCGTGGTGGCGATGGAAATCTGTCTCGATTGCGGTGTCATTCCGTCGTATCACGACATCGCCGGCATCTTCGACACCTTGCCGCTCGACCTCAAAGTTCTAACGCGCGACCTGCAGGAAGTCTATGCCACGCCGGCGTCAAAGCCAATGCCGGTAGGCGTGCGCGAGGAGTTGCGGACCCAGGAGCACGGCCACGCCCATGCCTTTGCTGTGGCGTCCGATCCCGATGTGGTGTACCGTGCCTTTCCACTGCTGGGCGGATCGGCCCTGCTTGCCCAAGACGTGTCGGATCTCAACGAGCTTAACCGTGAACTGGCACATCGTCGCATGGAACTGCAGCGTCAAAACGAGCTGCTCGCCGCCGACTACGACCTTAAGACGCACCTGGCAGATCAAGAGGCCGAGACCTTGCTGGTCCAAGACGTGGACCAAGCGCTTGCCCGTGCGCTCGAAGGGATGTACGACCTGCTGAGCTCGCTGCCGCCGTTGACCGATGAGGCATCTTCGCACGAGCGTTACCGCATGCTGCAGCGCGCCAAGATGCTCGTCGCCTATTGCAAACGCAAGGGGTCGCTCACGTTGGCACAGCACGGGGAGAGCGGTTTTGACCGCGACCACATTCAGCTCATCGCCAACGAGCTCGCAAGTGACCTGCGCACCATCGATGTCGATTGCGCCTCGATTATCGCCATACGGCGCCCGATGCACGCCAGTACGGTAAGCGCCCTGTACGACTGCGTGTATGACTTTGCGTTTTTTGCCTACACCACCGACCATCCGGCGCTTATGTATCACTTGGGCGACCATGACCGGTGCAGTGTCGAGCTGCGCGCCACGCTTTTTTCCAACGATGATGAAGATCTTTCGCAGACGCCCGCTGCGCAAGAGCTCGAAAGCGCTCTGCAAGGGCGCAACGTGGCATACCGCCTTGAGGGCGAGCCCGGCCAGCTGCGCATGATCGTCTTGATGCCGAGGGCGGGTGAGTGACGATGCAGATTTCGCTCATCCTTCCCCAAATCGTTGCGCTCGATGTTGTCTTTGCCCTGGCTGCGTGTCTGCAGACGATCCACGTCCCGCTCATCGCATCGCGCCGCTCGTCCTATAACCGTAAGGTGATTTGTGCCTACGAGACGAGCCTTGTGCTTCACCTGATGATTTCGGCGCTCATCTTATTCGCGTCGTCTGGCTCGTATCTGGTGGCGCCGCTTGACTTTTGCGCCAGGGCAATGGGCGGAGTGCTGTGGCTCAATGCCGCGATCTTTGCCTATGGCGTGGTGCTTATGGTGCACTATCGTCGCCCTGTCATGCTGGCCGAGCTGCTGCTTGTTGTCGCCGTTACACCGCCGGTGGTTTTTGCCATGGGCTCGGCGTGGGCCGTTGTCCTTGTCGCAGAGGGTGCGTTTTTCCTGTTCCGCTCCATCGCGGCGCTCTTGATGGACGTCCGTAACCGCCAAGAGGACATCACCGCGTTCTCGACGATTGAAACCATCAACGTGATTCCCGTGGGCATCCTGTATCTGGACTCGAGGGGCCGTCCACTGCTCATGAACCGCTGCATGCGCAAAAACCTGGTGGAGCTTCATATGCCCACCGACCTAGGCGATATGAGCGGTACATGGAACGACCTGCGCAAGCTCAGCATGCAAATGCCCGAAGGCGGTAAGAACCGCGTGCGGATCAGCCTGGACCGCTTTGGTGAGGCGCGTGCGGTGGTCGAGGTTTCTCCCGCCGAGATTCGCCTGTTTGTGTGCGATGGCGTTATGGTCTCGGGCCGTTCGTTCGAGCGCATAATCGGTCTGGACGTGACAGAGTATGCGCATGCGCATGACCGCCTGGCGCAGGCCAACCACCTGCTTGAGCTTGCGGGCCAAGAGCTCCAGGCCCAGATCGAAGAAGTCAAAAAAGTTGCCGACAATGCGGCCTATCTGCGCATGCGCGCCCGCGTTCACGATGTGATCGGCCAGCGCCTATCAATCCTTCATCGCTATTTGGAGGAGGGGCGCTTGGACGACGAGTCGCTCGAGCAGATCGACCCGCTGCTGCGCTCAATCGCTGCCGATCTGCGCAGCGGGGGCGACACCGAACCGGCAGAGCAACTGGGCGATATCGTCCATGCTTTTGGCCTGGTGAGCGTGCAGATCGATGTTGAGGGTGCGCTGCCTGAGGACGCGCGTGTCGCCGCTGCCTTTTTGCAGATTATCCGCGAGGCCTCGACCAACGCCACCAAGCATGCGCAGGCGCATCGGGTCCATGTGCGCTTGTGGCAGGAGAGGACGGATGCTGACGCCGTCGCGCACATGACGATTTCTAACGACGGGTCCCCGGCCCCCGTATCGTATCGCGAGGGAACGGGAATCCCAGGTATGAGGCATGTCGCGCAAGATCTGGGTGGCAGCCTAGAGGTCCACGCCACCCCGCCCTTTACGCTTACGGTATCCATTCCGCTTAACGCCAACGACACGTCCCAAAGGAGAAACTCATGATCCGCGTGTTAATTGTCGAAGATCAGGCCATCCTGCGCGAGAGCCTGGCGCGCTCCGTTGGCGACCAGCCCGATATGACCGTCGTTGCCGCGATCGCCGATGCCTCCGAGGCCTTGGGTGTCGCGCTCAAGGAGCGCCCGGACATGATACTGATGGACGTGTGCACCGAACACGATTCAAACGGCATCGTGGCGGCGGCACGCATCAAGGAGCAGCTGCCCGAGTGTCGCATCATTATCATGACAGGCATGCCCGAGATCACCTTTGTCGATCAGGCCCGCGAGGCGGGCGTCGATAGCTTTGTGTACAAGAACGTCGGTATCGACGAGCTGTTCGCCGTGATGCGCTCCACGTTGGCTGGCTACTGCACGTTTCCCAAGCCGCCCGAGAGCATTTTTTCGGGTACAGCAGCCCTCGACGATGTCGAGCTATCGATTTTGCGCCTTGCCTGCGAGGGCAAAAGTCGTCGCGAGATCGCGGCCGAGCTGTTTATGAGTGAGGGCACCATCAAGCGCCGCATCTCGGAGATCCTGAGCAAGACCGGCTACGACAACATCATGCGCCTGGCCGTGCATGCGGTGACCGAGGGTAGCATCGTTCCCAACATGGAGCGCTAGCGCTCGTTGCGCATCGGCATAAAAGCGACGGGGCCGCAGGATCATCTCCTGCGGCCCCGTCTGGTGTGCGCGGATGTGTCCGCCAATCCGCGGCTGTCGTGGTCTACCGCTACGCGATGGTTGCGCTGTAGGAGGCGACGTCCTCGTAGGAATCGGTCAGGTAGGCGTCGATGCCGATGGTCGTGTTGACCAGGTCGTCAAGGCTATCGAGCGTGCCGTTCGAGAACGTGAATTCCTCAGTGGCGTTGGTGCCGGGCATCAGGTGAGCCGAGAACCAGGGTTCCTTCATGGTGCCGTTGACGTTGGTCTTGCCGGAAGGAGCGTAGAAGGTCAGGTCCTTGTCGCTCTTGTTGGTGATGTTGACGACAAAGCCGATGTCGCCCCACTCGTCCTTGAACTTCTCGGTGATGGTGATGGTGCACAGGTCGTCATCGGCAACGGTGGCGGCGGGGGAGATTTCAATCTTCTGGACGTCGTCGTCTTCGACGGCCTCGTCGATCTCTTCTTCCTTCTCGGCCGCCTCGCGATCCTTCTTCACCGTGCCGGACAGGTCCTTGTCGGACTTGGTAAAGACAAGATTGCCGTCATCCTCTTCGAGGATGAGCTTGCCGTCCTTGAGCTTCATGTCATGCGACTCGTCTTCGGCGGTGATGGTTACGGTGGTGGCGTCCTTTGCCTCCCATTTAAGGTCGACGACTTCAAGGAACAGGTCGAGGGCACCTGTACCATCCTCATCGAGAATCAGGACACAGTGCACACCCCAATCCTCGAGCATCTTCATGTACTCATCGGTCAGCTCTTCGCCCTCCATGGTTCCACCCGAGAGTTCCCAGCTGCCGACGAAGTTGGCCTTGGGGTCTTTGCCGCCGCCGCTGCAGCCCGTCAGGGCAAAGGCGAGCGCAAGGACGCATGTCAGAAATGCGAGTACGGACTTTTTGAACGTTGTCTTCATGGTGTCCTCCTTTATCGAACGAAACCCATAGAAGCAAATGCGGGGGTGGCGGATCCCCCGCCAATTACCAGATAGAGGGGCTAGGGCCTGGGCGTTCCGCAGTTGCTGCAGAACTTGCCGCCGTTTTCGCTGCCGCAGTTGGGGCAGAACCACTTGGCCGGTGCCGGGGCGGGTGCGGGACTGCCACACTCGGAGCAGAACTTGCCGGTGTTGGTGGTGCCGCAGCTGCAGGTCCATGTGCCGGCCGCGGGAGCAGCGGCAGGAGCCGGTGCGGGAGCGGGTGCCGCCGCCGGCTGCGGGGCGGCCTGCTGCTGTGCCTGGCCGGCGGCGAACAGCTGGCTGGCGTTCATGCCGCCCATGCCACCTGCCATGCCCATGCCCATAAAGCCTGCCATCGCGCCGTTGGGATTGGCGGCTGCCGCGCGCATTGCGTCGCTCTGGGCGCTGGCAATGTTGGCTGCCGCCATAGTGGGATCGCGCATGACGGCGGCTTTCTGCAGGTCCTTGATCATCTGCTCGTCCTCTTGCGAGGCAGCGATGGAGTTGACGCCAAAGCTCACAATGTCGACGCCGCGCAGGTCACGCCAATCGGCAGAGAGGACCTCGTTGAGCGCGCGGGCGAGCTCGGTGGTGTGGCCGGGGATGGCGCTGTAGCGGATGCCCATTTCCGAGATCTTGGCAAAGGCGGGCTGCAGGGCGGTGAGCAGCTCGGACTTAAGCTGGCTGTCGATCTTGTCGCGCGTGTAGCTATCGGTCACGTTGCCGCACACGTTGGTGTAGAACAGCAGCGGGTTGGTGATGCGGTACGAGTACTCGCCGTTGCAGCGCACGGAGATGTCAACGTCCAGGCCGATGTTGTTGTCGACCACGCGGAAGGGCACGGGCGAGGCGGTGCCGTACTTGTTGCCAATGATCTCTTTCGTGTTGATGAAGTAGACGCGCTGGTCCTTGCCCGCGTCGCCGCCAAAGGTAAAGCGGCTGCCGATATTGGCGAAGGTCTCCTTGATGGAATCGCCCAGGTTGCCGCTAAAGACGCTCGGCTCGCTGCCGGTATCGAAGACGAACTCACCAGACTCCAGCGCGACTTCGATGATCTTGCCGTTTTGCACCACGAGCATGCCCTGGCCGTCGTTGACGGCGATGACGGAGCCGTTGGAGATGACGTTGTCCTCGCCGCGCGTGTTGGAGCTGCGGCCACCGGTGCGCTTGCTGCCCTTGCAGGCCAAGACGTCAGCAGGCATCGATTCGCAATAGATAAATTCCTTCCACTGGTCGGCCATGACGCCGCCGGCAGCACCCAATCCAGCTTTCAAGAGTCCCATGGTGATCTTCCTTTCTCGTCAAAGGCCGGGTGGTATTGGTTGGATTGCTTAGTCGTCCTTGTCGTCTTTCATGACAACGGTGGTCTCGGTGTGGCTGAAGGTGTCGTGCTTCTCGGTCAGGTCGAGCTCGCCGCAGTACTCGTCGGCGTGGGTGGCCTCGTTGGCCGTCTTGAGCTGGCCTACCAGTAGCACGTCTCCGATAATCACGATGATCAGCGGCGCGATGATGTTGATGAGGATGCCCTCGATATCAAAGGCGAGGTAATCCGGATCGAAGGCGTTCTCGCCCATAAAGAGAATCTGGGAGAGGACAAATCCGATCACAAAGAACAGCACCGAGGCAATAGCGAGCGTGGGCTTGGAGCAGGGGAGCTCGCCGACCAAGCGGCCGGTCTGGCCGTTCATGGCAAACAGGTAGCTCTTGCCGTTCCACGAGGTGGAGAGCATCCAGACGGGGAACAGGGCGTAGTCGCTGTCTTCCCAGGTGTAGTCGAGCTGCTTGCTTTCGACCGTGGCATCGTCATATTCGTCGACGACGGTCTCGCGCAGGGTCGAGATCGTGCTCTCCTCCATACGGCGCTCGGCGCGCGCCTTGCAGGTCTCGCAGTCCTCGTCGTAACGGTTGGCGATGTAGCCGGGCATATATGCGACCGAGAACGGACGCAGTGCGTCGTAGTCAAACGGCTCGATGGCGTCCATGTGGCCGTCGGGCATCTTGGACGATCCGTCGACGGGCACGCGCTTAAACGAGATATTGCCCTTGCGATAGGCATCGTAGTGGTCGGTGGTCGTGACGGTGCGGTCGGATTCCTCGGTCACGGTCTCGTTGGTCGCGTCAAAGTACACTTCGCCGTCAACGCGGGCGCCGTAGAGCCAAAACGGCACGTAGACACCTTGGACCTCGTCGATGTGGTTGCCGGTGACAAAGCTCTTGGGCAGCAAGATTTTTGCCCTTGTAGTGTTCCTTGAGTGCGGCCGTGACGTCGTCGCGCCCGAGCTTAAATGGAATCACCAGGTCGGGCGAGAAGTCGCCAGAGAGCTGGCCGGGCGCCACGGCGGAGTTGCCGCAGTACGGGCAGGTGGTGACGGCGACGGTGCCGTCGGACACGAGCTCGGCGCCGCACGACGAGCAGATGTAGCCGGCGTTTTGGGCGAGCTCCTGCACGGCATCGTCGACAGCAGGTTTGGGAGCTGCGGCTGCGGCATCGGCTTTGGCATCTGCCTTGTCCTGGCGCTCGCGATAGAGGGCCTCGACTTCTTCGACTTCAAAGCGTGAGTCACAGTAGTCGCAGACGAGCTTTTGCTCGGCACTGGCAAAGTGAAGGGGGCCGCCACACGCGGGGCACTGATAGTTGACGCTCTCGAAGGCCATGATCGGTCCTTTCCGTGCCGGAGGCTATGCGCCGATGGCGCCGCCGCAGTATTCGCAGCGCCCACTGGCATCGGGAATGGTGGTGGCTCCGCAGAAGGGGCAGGTCACCGCGGTCTTGGGGGCCTTGGCGGCCACGACGCTGTCGCGCGTCTCCTGGCGCAGCTGCACCAGCGCGTCGCGGACCTCGGTTGCCTGGCGCTTGGCCTCGCGGTATTCGATGGAGCCGCGCTGATCGATGGTGGAGTCGTTTACGCGCAGGTTGATCTCGGTAAAGTACGGCGTGTTGACGTGAATGGTCAGATTAAAGTCGTAATCCAGGTCGTAGCGCGGCGGGTTGTAGCTCTCGCGCTCGCCGTCCTTGGTCTCGCGATAGATTTCGGTGCGATGCTCGTCGATATCCATATCGCAGCCGAGTACCTGCGAGAACTCGATGATGTCGGGATTGGCGTCGCGCCAGCGGCTCTGCGAGGTGATGATCAGCAGGCCCGCGTCCTCATCGAGCATGATGTTGGTGCGCCCGGCAGAAAGCGTGCGCGTGGGGTTGAACGACGCCAGGCGCTCGGCGTTGGCCTCGCGGTAGGCGAGTTGCTCACGGATATCGTCCGCGGTGCTGGAGCGATAGCCGTGAAAGTAGGGGGAGAGCTTGCCGGCGCACTCTTTGCACAGGTAGCCTTCATTGATTTTTGTCTTACCTAGAAGTCCCAGCTCGGTACCGCAAATCGCGCACTCTTTCTTCTCGAACATCTTGTCAAAGAAGCCCATGGCTGCCTCCCATCAACTGGTAGCGTGTGTCACTTTTGATGATGGGGGAGTGCGCAGCCTTTCACGATACCCAGACGGCTCAACGAGTCTCCACAACTGGGACACATGGCCCATTTTTCCTACTCATTGGGGACGTACTTAAATGAGTGAAACTACTCATTTAAGTACGTCCCCAATGAGTGCTCGCAGAACGAGAGTGGATAATCTCCCGTTTTTGGCCTGCTTGTGGGCTCAAAGTGGGAGATTTCCACTCTCGTCATTTGGGTGTCCAAAAATCCCCGCTCGTTTGGCGCCTGGGGACACTCTTTGTCGAATGTGGGCGTCGCCCTTGCTATGCCACAGTCACGGCGACCTGGGCGTAGCGGCTGCAGGGGCGCTCGGCGCGCGTCTGCACGGTGAGGGTGAGCACAAAGCGGTCGCCGGGTCGTGCGTCGGCGGGCACGATGAAAGTGGCATCCTCCGTGCATTCTTGCCACAGCGACAGATCCTGGACGCCTGCATAGCTCGACGGGTCTACGGCGACATCCCAATGCGCATCGAAGCCCCTGCCGTCGGGGTCGACGATGGTCGCCGCAAGGTCGATGCGCTCGCCGGCTGCGGCGCTGCGGTCGGCCGTGACCTCGACAACATGCGCCGGATGCGAGCAGATGGCCGGATCATGGGCGCACCATTGCGCGCGGGCGGCAAAGTCTTCCTGATAGGCACGCAGGTAGGGATTGAGATTGTCGTCTGAGGGCGTGCCGAGGGCGGCAAAACCGGTGGGCGCGTTCGCATCGGGGCGTCCATCAAGAAACATGCGGCCGAGCAGCGTATCGAAGTCGCGGTCGTCGATACCGCGCAGGCCAAACGGAAGCAGCGGAATATAGGTCATGCTGTCGCCTTCGGCCATAAAGTCGCCGCGCTCAAACTGTACCGCGGGCATGCCTTCCAGGCCCCAATCCAGGCGGGCATGCTTGCCAAACTGAAAGCGCTCGGGCTCGTTTTCGTAGACCTTACCATCGCCATAGAGCATATAGCGTGCCATGAGGTGGCCGTTGCCCTGCGTGAGGTTCTGCTTGGGCCAAGGAGCCTGAAACAACGGCAGCGTATCGGGCTGAGCCATCTTGGCGTCGACATAGCCGCCATACATATAGGGCACGCGCCAAAAGATGAGCTCGGGAAAGAGCTCACGCCCATGGTCGAGCCACGAGTTGTCCTGTCCCACGCCATCGGCAACGCCCATCACGCGCACCTTCTGATAGACCCGCTGCTGTACGGCGGGCCACTCGGGTGTGGCGCGATAACGCTCGGCAATACTCATGAGGGCGCGAACGATCGTATTCATACCACCCCAGCTGAGCAGCCACAGCGTGCGCGGGTCATCGTCCATGATGGCATCGGCGATGACGTGAGACCCTTCAGTCTCCTCGCGCACATCACCCTCAAAGGCAACATTTCCCACAAAGGTGCGCTCGATTATCTGGGCGGGCGTGGGAAACGGCGGCTCACCGGCAGCGGCCGCATTTGCCTGCAACTGCGGCCAAGCCTGGGCATATTCATTGCTCCAGAGGCTCTCAATCCAATGCTCGGGAAACGGACGATACTCACGAAGCTCCCCTGCCAGTGGATCGGGTTCATGAGGCACAACAGCCCACTCATAAGAGCGCCGCCCTTTGGTCCGCCAATGCGAATTCACCTCGCCGAGCGTATGAACCCCATCCCCAAGAAAGTGATACTGCGAAGCCGTATACACCACAGCCTGAACATCAAGCAAGTTGAGATACAGAGCCAAATGAACAAGCGAGTTCATATCATCGACTTCCATATCAGTGGTAACAATCACTCGAGTCAACTTCTGGGACATAGGAACAGCTCCAATCAAAATCAATTCAGCCAGTTACGCGCAAGGCAAGACTAAACCCCGGTCCCCGCGATGGGAGGGCTTAGCGGTCGACCCTGGCCGACCACTCCCAGCAGCCCACCGGCTCGCCGTCGATGGGTACGTTGCCCCCGTCGAAGTCTTGATAACACAGGTCGTTGAATTGGTGGATCCACACGCCGTGGTTGAACGTCTTCTTGGCCGAGCCGTCGGCCTCGCGATACACGCCGGTCAGGTCCTCGACATGGCTAAAGTAGGTGAGGTGCACGTTGGCGCCGGCATCGCGCAGGCGCGCCGTGAGCGGCAGCACGGTCTGTTGCGGTGACACAAGCTCGTCGCCCTTGGAGTGCGTAAACCACAGCGGCGTCTTGGCGAGCGCGGCTACGTCCTCGTCCGTGGCGTTGTACCACGGGGCGCAGCAGGGAAGGCCCGCGGCGAAGAAATCGGGGTAGTCGGCGCACAGGCGCAGGGTCATAAAGCCGCCGTTGGAAAGACCGGCGACCACGATGCGGTCGGTGTCGATGCGGTCGGCATGCTCGGCGACAAACTCGTCGATAAGCGCCTTGAGCACGGAGGAGTAGATGCTCTGGTTGGAGCGACCGAGTTGCTCGACGCCGTTGTCCATCCAAAACGTGGGCGACTGCGGCACGAGCACCCAGGCAAAGCCGCCAAAGTAGCGCTGGATCTGCGCCTGGCTAATGGCCGTCACGCGGTTGCCGATATAGGCGCGCGTAGCGCCTTCGCCTTGCGTGGCGCCCTTGCCCTCGCCGGCGCCGTGCAGATACACCACGAGCGGTGCCCTTTGGGGCACGACCGTCGCCTCGGGCGCAAAGGGGTTGAAGCATGCCGAGTCTTCGGCCTTAAAGGTGGGCTCAAAGAAGCCGTATTCGAGCGCGATGCCGTCGACGGCGGTCTTTTGCGTGGCGTTGCTCCAGCCTTTGAGCGCGGGGCAGATATCGCCACGGCAGGTGTCGAAGACCAGGCCGCAGGTGGGATCGTCGCCGTCGTTGCCGGGAAGAGCTGTGAGCTGCGTGATGCGCAGCTGGTCATCGAGCATGCGCGAGCCCATGACGCCGCCTTCGATGGTCTTGGTCAGGCGCTGCTCGGCGACCTCGAGCGCCACATGGGTGCCCACGGAGAGCTTACGTCCGTTCTCGTCGCACGGATATGCGGCGAGAATGTCGATGTAACCCACGGAGGGCGCGGCATGGTCGGCGCCGCGCTCCTTGCGCATCAGAACCTCGCCCGAGCGCTCGTGACGCTCTACATATATATGGAAGGTGTTCGCGTCGATGTCGTTGGCGCGCACGGTGCAGGGCAGGTCGAGTACGACCTTGCTGATCCAGGGGCCAAAGTCGCCCAAGGTGGTGACGGTTGCGTAGGTACACAATTTGAGCTCCATGAGCTGCCTCCCTTACGCCGCGAATGCCTGGCATCTGCGGCAATACAAACTAAACATGTTTAGTGTAATCTAGAATTGAAAAATAACCAGATGAACTCGGTAAACGGCAAAATTGAACACGCCATGAACTACTAAACATATGTTTATTAGCTTCTAGCAGGGCTTCTGTTGATGAGTTAACAGGTCATAGAGGTGTTAATCAAAATAAAAGCCCACGTAAAGAGCCATATATCAATAGACAGTCAAAGAGACCATCTTCCGCCATTCAAATACGTTCACCCCCGATTTCCTACCGTTCG
The DNA here is from genome assembly GCA_019414545.1 of Collinsella sp. Lineage (GTDB taxonomy): Bacteria > Actinomycetota > Coriobacteriia > Coriobacteriales > Coriobacteriaceae > Collinsella. Next base: position 40,046 of record DXLV01000003.1, read on the forward strand.
CCGGACTCTGCACGGTAAAATTGCCACAAATGAGGCGCTCCGTGTAAACTAAAGCCCGTAAACGTTCAGTAAACACTTTGTTTACGACAGCGTATCCAAGGGTCCGACAACCGTAAGGGGTTATAGTCGCCGGGCCAAAGGCGTGCCTACGCCCAAGGGGGCTGGCACACGAAGATATGGGGAGGGGTCCCATGGCAGTAGATAACAAGCAGATTGCCACCGATGTCCTCGAGCTCGTGGGCGGTGCGGAGAATGTCACCGTCGCCACCAACTGCATGACGCGCCTGCGTCTGACGCTCAAGGATAACAACAAGGTTGACGTGGAGAAGATCAAGGAGGTCAAGGGTGTTCTGGGTTGCCAGTTCGCCGGCAGCCAGCTCCAGGTCATCATCGGCCAGAACGTGCCCAAGGTGCTCGCCGAGTTCGTCGCCATCTCCGGCGTCAAGCAGGGTGAGGCCGTCAACGAGAACCTCGATGCTCCCAAGGAGAAGTTCGAGCTCAAGAACCTGCCGAACATCATCCTCGACTATCTGTCCGGCTCCATGACCCAGCTCATCCCGCTGCTCATGGCCGGCGGTCTGTTCCGTACCATCGCGGCCGTCCTCGGCCCCACCATGCTCGGTGTGCTCTCGGCCGACGACCCGACCTATACGTTCCTCTACACCACGCTGTACGAGGCCACGTTCACCTTTATCCCCATCTACCTTGGTTATGCCGCGGCTAAGAAGCTCGGCGCCAGCCCCGTGCTCGGCATGCTGCTCGGTGGCGCCCTCATGGCTCCGTCCGTTGTGACGGCTGCCACGCAGGAGGGCGGCGGCATCATCTCCGTCTACGGCATCCAGATCGCTGCTGCCAACTATCAGCAGTCCGTCCTGCCGATCATCCTTTCGGTGCCTGTCCTCTACTTCGTCGAGAAGTTCTTTAAGAAGGTCATGCCCGACGTGCTCTCCACGGTCTTCACGCCGTTTTGCACCATGATCGTTACCATCCCCATCGCCTTCATCGTCCTCGCCCCCATCGGCAACGAGATCGGTACGCTGATCGCTAACGCGCTCTTCGGCCTTGCTGATCTTGGCGGCATCGGTATTCTGATCGTCATGGCCGTCCTCGGCGCCTTCTGGCAGCTCTTCGTGGTCTGCGGCATGCACATGCCCGTCATCCTGCTCGCCCAGGTTCAGATCATCGCTGCCGGTTACGATCCCTTCGTCTTCGTTTCCACCAACTGCGCTATGGCCGCTGTCTGGGGCTGCGCCTTCGGTGCCTTCCTCAAGATGAAGAACCCCGACGAGAAGTCTCTCGCCATCGGTTACGTCATCTCCGCCATCGCCGGCGGCGTCACCGAGCCCGCGCTCTTCGGCATCCTCATGCGCTTCCGTCGCACCATGTTTGGCATGTTCATCGGCGGTGCTATCGGCGCTGTGTTCTCCGGCCTCATGGGTGTTACCTACTACCTCGCAGGCGGTGCCTCCAACTTCCTGGTCTTCACCAACTACCTGCAGGGTGGCCAGATGAACACCGTCTGGGCTATCGTTGGTATGGCAATCTCCTTTGTCATCGCCGCTGCCGTCGTCTTTGCCTGCGGCTTCTCCAAGGAGGAACTCGCCGAGATGGAGGCCTAAGGCCAAACCGTTCGGTCACATAAGACCTCACCTACACGACAGGGCCCCGTCAGGCGTAAGCCCGGCGGGGCCCTTCTTGCAAGGTAGACTGATGGGGCGGGTGAGCTTCGCCCGCGAGGGT
>DXLV01000003.1:41795-59896 GCA_019414545.1 Collinsella sp.
GTCCTTTCGTTCGATAAAGGATTTGCGAACCGCCGGGGGCTTTCGCGCGGGGTTACCGCGAAAGCCCCCGGCGGTTCGCAAATCCTTTATCGAACGAAAGGACATGCAGATGAGTTTGGGAAAGCTGACCGTCAACGGTCGCAAGGACGGCTTTTTGTGCGAGGGCAAACCGTTCTTTTGGTTTGCCGATACGTGCTGGAGCGCATTTACGAGCATTGCCGAGGATGACTGGGACTACTACCTGACCCGCCGTGCCGAGCAGGGCATGAATGTGCTGCAGATCAACACGCTGCCGCAGTGGGACCGCTGCTGCCCCGACCTGGGCATTTGGCCCTATGCCAGCGAGGACGGCGTGCACTTTGATTGGTCCCGTCCCAACCAGGCATATTGGGACCGCGCCGCCGCCATGTGCCGTGCTGCCGTCGAGCACGGCATCCGTCCGGCGCTCGTGCTTATGTGGTGCAACTACGTGCCCGGTACCTGGGGTGCCAAGATCGCCGAGCGTTGCGGCGCCGAGGTTATGCCGCGTGAGGAGGTTCGCGCCCACGTTGCCCGCGTCATCGAGAACTTGGGCGAGTTCGACCCCGTCTACGTGGTGACGGGCGATACCGACTTTGCCGGCGACGAGGCGATCGCCTATTATGAGGACGCCCTCGACGAGGTCGTCAAGCGCGCGCCCGAGGCACTGCGCACCATGCATATCAACCGCGCCAACCGCACCATACCGGCGCAGTATCTGGACCGTCTGGACTTTTACATGTTCCAGCCCGGCCACAACTACGAGGGCCAGCCCGAGGCATGGTGTCTGCCGCAGGACTTTATCGCCAACTATCCCAAAAAGCCGATGGTCAATTCCGAGCCCTGCTACGAGCAGATGGGTGCGTCGCGCAACGTGTACTGGCGCTTTACCGCGCAGGATTGCCGTGCGAGCGCATGGTCGTCGATTCTTGCCGGCGCCAGCGCCGGCGTGACCTACGGCGCACACGGCGTTTGGAACTGGCAGACGTCGCGCAGCCAGGGTTCGGTCCTGGGCGAGGGCTTTGACATGCCGTTCCGCTGGCAAGAGTGCCTGCAGTTTGCGGGCGTGTGGGACTTTGGAGCGATCGAGCATGTACTTGCCGGCATGGGTGCCACGGCTGCCGACGACGCACTCGCCGTGGTTCCGGCACAGGAGCTTCTCGACGACGCGCGCGAGTCCATCCGTGTGGCGCGCGTTGGCGAGCGCATCGTCGCCTACCTGCCACGTACCACGGCGCTCAAGTTTAAGCTCGACGGCACGCGCGGCTGGAAGGCGACGGTCCTCGACATGGAGGACAAGCGCATTGCCAGGCTGCCCGTCCGCGACAACGGTGACGGCACCGTGCGCGTGGCGCAGCATCCCTTTGAGCACGACGCTCTGGTGATCCTGACACCCGAGCGCTAACGGCTCTTCTCCAGCATTTACTACTCATTGGGGACAGACTTAAATGAGTGCCCAATGACTACCCGCAGAATGAGAGTGGATAATCTTCCGTTTTTGGCCTTCATACAGGCTCAAAGTGGGAGATTATCCACTCTCGTCATTTGATTGGCACTTGCACTCATTGGGGACGTACTTAAATGAGTGGCAGTTGGGGACACTTTTTGGCGAGCCAGCAGTCCACGGCGTGCCCCCTTCTGGGACATGCGGCTCAAAATCGGTGCACGACGTGGACTGCTGGGGTTAAATTCGCAGCATTTCGAGCCCGGTTTCGATATTGAGACTGGCTCTTTATTACAATGGTTTTACAGCCATTTGAGCGCGGGGGGGGGGTATTCATGAGAGGTATGGGAGACGCAGCCGCATACGTGCGTCGGGGCATGAGGGAGATAATATGCCTGGCACTGTTCTATTATACGTTTTTGGCTGGCGAGCGCCTTTTTGACGTGCGCGTGTCCGAGTTTGTGCTGCCGGACCAGGTTGTTATCTACGAGAGCCTCATTGTCGGTGCGGGCGTGATCGGCTTTTTTGTGCGCCCCATTCTGTACTATCGCCGCCCCCGTGCTATCGATATGACGAGTGACATCGCGGGTGTGCTGCTGGCATCGGCGCTGCTGCTGTTGATTATGGCAGCTCAGTTTGAGATGGTAATTGCCGGCGGTCTGATAGCATGCTGCACGCTGGGCTATTGCGGATCGACCGCCCACGCCAACTTTGCGCGACGCTTTGCGCGGACGCCGTATTTGGCGCGCGCGACGGCGCTTTCGTATGCCCTGGGCGTGCTGGTGCAGGTACTCAACCATATGGTGATGCCAGCGGGGGTTCCGCAGCTGCTGGTTTTTGTTGTCTGCGCAATCGCGCTGGTGGTGCTGCTCCACGACGCTCGTCGTGCCAAGCTGCGCGGTGAATCTGAGCCTGGGCTCGAGTCCGATATCGCCGAGCTTTCGGTGGATGCGTCGGAGTTTGGCGCCAAGTGGCAAGACGATTCTGAATCAACGGCGGCTTTTCGGCGCGCCGTGGTGCGTCTGACGGTCGCAATCGCCTGCCTTACCGGTGTGTTTGCCGCCCTCAATGCAGGGCTCACGACCTCGCAAGCCGCAGGGTCCGTTGACTTGGGCGATTGGTCGCGCTTGCTGATGGGCGTGAGCGCTCTGCTCGCCGGCGCCCTATTTGACCTGCACGATCGTTCGTATATGAACATCACCATGACTTGCACTGCCATGTTGTCCGCGCTTTCGTTCTTTGTCTTGCTCGTCGACGGCAATGGCGGCAATGCGCTTGCGGCCATTGCGATTTTCTATCTGGGTTCGGGCTTCTTCGTGGTGTTTTTCACGACGAAATTTGCTGCCATTTCGGTTTATGCGCACTGGTCGTATCTGTGGCCGTGCATGGGCCGTGTCATCAACAACGTTTGCGCGATGTTCGTGACGGCGCCGGCGGTGGCGATTGTTTCGAGCCAGAACGTGCTGCTGGCGGTGGGCGCCGGGCTCGTGCTGTTTGTGGGTATTGCGATTTCACTGCTGGGACAGTTTGGGCATAGGACCGATGACATTGCGGCGCTGAACGAGCTGGCGTTTGCTGCCGACGACCTTGATGATGGCTCCGTGTCTACCCAAAGCGAGCCCGCTCCCGCGGAGGCATCGGAGCTCACGCTCGATGAGCGCCTCGATGCCTTCGCCGCTGCCTTTGAGCTTACGCAGCGCGAGCGCGATATTCTGGAGGCCTTGGTCGCATCGCACGAGAGTGTTCAAGACATCGCCGCAACGCTCTTCCTTTCGCGCTCCACGCTCTACCGTCATATCGCCTCGATCAACAAAAAGACCGGTGCCTCCTCACGTCTGGCCCTCATCAACTTTTTCTGGTCCTGGTCACCCAAGGACTAGCTCATTTGGGACGGGGCTTTTTTAGCTGTTTTGGGCCGCCGCGGCCAGCGGGGGCGGGTCGCGGCGGCCCAAACATCCTTGACGAAGGTGCCGGTGAAGTTACAGCAGCTCGCCGTGGCGGGCGATGTAGCGGCGCTTGGCCAGCTGGGTGAGCACGATATAGGCGGCGACGATGCCGATGAGCAGCGCGAAGAAGCTCGGCGGCAGCGGCATGAGGCCCAGCGCATCGGCGATGGGGCTTGCCGGCAGCCAGGTGACGAGCGCCAGACCCAGCACGGTGAGGATGCACAGCGCGGGCGCGGCGTGGTCGCGCGCGCTCGGCAGGCGCGGGGAGCGCAGCATGTGGATCACGAGCGTCTGTGACCACATGGACTCGACAAACCAGCCACTCTGGAAGATTGCGGCGAAGGTCGTCATGCCCGCGACGTTGCCCGCGGCGGCAAGCTCTGCCCAGCTCGCGCCCACGGCGGCGGGGCACACTACAAAGAAGAGCGCGGCGAAGGTCACGATGTCAAACAGTGAGCTCACGGGGCCCAGCTCGAGCATAAAGCCCTTGATGGACGCGGCGTCCCAAGCACGCGGACGGGCAGTCCAGGCGTCGTCGACGGTGTCCCACGGCAGCGCGATGCACACGATCTCGTAGACCAGCGACAGCAGCACCAGCTGCAGAGCGCTCATGGGCAAGAACGGCAAGAACAGACTCGCGACGGTCACGGATAGCACGTTGCCAAAGTTGGAGCTCACCGTGGTCTTGAGGTACTTGAGCAGGTTGCCGTAGGTGCGGCGGCCTTCGATGATGCCGCGCTCGAGCACGCCCAGGTCTTTCTGGAGCAAGATGATATCGGCGGATTCCTTGGCGATGTCGACGGCCGAATCGACCGAGATGCCGCAGTCGCTCGCACGCATGGCGGCGGCGTCGTTGATGCCGTCGCCCATAAAGCCCACGGTGTGGTCGAGTAGCTCACGCATGACGCGCACCAGACGCGCCTTCTGCAGCGGCGAGAGCTTGGCGAAGAGGTGGGTGTTCTCGGCGCGTTCGGCAAGCTCGGCGTCGTCGAGCGCATCGATCTCGGAGCCGAGCAAGACGTTGCTCGCGTCGATGCCGATCTGCTCGCAAACGGTGGCGGCGACACGGTCGTTGTCGCCGGTCAGAACCTTGACCGCCACGCCCTTGGCTTCGAGGGTAGCGACGGCGCCCGCGGCACTTGCTTTGGGCGGATCGAGGAAGGCCAAAAAGCCCATCAGCACCATGTCGCACTCGTCAGCGATGCCAAACTCGCCCACGCAGCGCGGATTGGTCTTCTGCGCCACGGCAATCACGCGCAGGCCCTCGGCGTTGAGCCCGGCGACCTGCTTGCGAATCTGGGCGAGCTTGTCTTCGGTGAGCGGCTGGGCGGCGCCATCGACCTCGATAAAGGAGCAGATCTCGAGCATTTCCTCGGCAGCTCCCTTGGTAACCATCTGGGTTTTGCCCTGGGCGTCGGCGACAACGACGCTCAGGCGACGGCGCGAGAAATCGAAGGGCACCTCGTCGATCTTGGTATAGCGGTCGCGCAGGCTCTGGCCCAGCATGGAGCCGGGTGCTGTGGCCGAGGGCGTCACGTCGGCGCGGTCGATGACGGCCAGGTCGATAAGGTTCTTGAGGCCGGTCTGGAAGAAGCTGTTCAAAAACGCATGGCGCAGTACGCGCACGTCCTCGTTGCCGTCGGTGTTGAGGTAGCGCTCGAGCACGATGCGGTCTTCGGTGAGGGTGCCGGTCTTGTCGCAGCACAGGACGTCCATCGCGCCGAGGTTTTGGATCGCCGGCAGTTCCTTGACGATAACCTGGCGACGGGCGAGGTCCTTGGCGCCCTGCGACAGGCTCGTGGTCACGATGACGGGAAGCATCTGCGGCGTGATGCCCACGGCCACGCTCGTGGCGAATAGCAGCGCGTCGATGACGTTGCCCTTGGTGGCGGCGTTGATGGCAAAGACGGCCGGCGCCATAACGAGCATGAGGCGTACGAGCAGCATGGAGACGCTCGAGACGCCGCGGTCAAACGCGCTCTTCTCGCCGTGCCCGTTGAGCATCTTGGCGATGCCGCCCAGGTAGGTGTCCGAGCCGGTGGCAACGACAAGCGCCATTGCAGTGCCGTTTTGCACGGAGGTGCCGGTAAAGACGATGTTCTTGCAGGCGGAGAGTGGCAGCGCGGAGCCGTTGGCACCCTCGACGACCGCGGCGGAAGCGGTCTTCTCGACGGCGTTGCTCTCGCCGGTGAGTGCGGACTCGATCGCAAACAGATCGCGCGCGGTGATGATACGGGCGTCGGCCGGCACCATATCGCCGGCAGAGAGGCGGATCACATCGCCGGGGACGAGCTCGTCGAAGGGGATCTCGAGGCGCTCGCCGTCGCGCAGAGCGCAGCAGGTGTTGGAGACCAGGTCCTTGAGGGCCTCGGCCGCATTGCCGCTGCGGGCTTCCTGGATAAACTTCATGCCGCCCGATACCAGCAGCATGATGCCGATGACGATGACCGTGGAGGGGTCGCGCTGCGGCTCGGGCACGGCGAGCACGTCGATATAGAGCGAGACCAGTGCGAGCGCGGCGAGGATGCCGGCGAAGGGATCGATGAATGCGTCGGCGATGCGGCGGGCGAGCGTCTTGGTCGGCGCCTCGATGGTGTTGGGGCCGACCGCGCTCAGGCGCTCGGCGGCGTGCTCGGCGGTGAGTCCGCCAGCCGTGGCGTCGAGCAGCACGAGGGCGTCCTCGGCGCTATGGGTGGCGGCGAATATGGTGTTCTTGGACAGGCCGGCGTGAGCGGCAGGGCGCGCCGTGCGGCGGCGCTTGGAGATAGCTTCGAGTACCGTGGCGGTTTTGAGCATCAGCATAGGGTCCTCCTTGTTGAAGGGAGTTAGCGTACGTGTCGTATGTGCTTCAAAAAACCTAGATGTCGCTCACGTCATGCTCGCGAGCTACCACAAAGGGGACGGGCACCTTTGTGGTGGTTTTGACGGTCGGCTGTTGGCGCTTATGCGTGTGCGGAATCCTCGCGGCGTGCCGAGGGCGACATGCAGGTTTTTCGACTATGACTGCCTTCCATGGCACACCTCCTTAAGGCCGGGCGCGATGCGCTTCAGGTATCACGTACCCGTTACAATCCGCCCGTATTCTTGATGAGGGGGTTTGTCGTGTCAACCCCTTTGTTTGGAAAACCATTGCCCCTGACAAAGCCTTTACAGAATGCCGAGGCCCCAAAGCGCGCCCGCAACGCGCCCTGCCTGCGCTAAACTGGAAGGCACGTACGCGATTACGAGAGGAGCCCGCATGGAGGCTTACAAGCAAGAGTTCATCAAGTTCATGGTTGAGTCCGACGTTCTTAAATTCGGCAGCTTTACGCTCAAGAGCGGCCGTCAGTCCCCGTTCTTTATGAACGCCGGCGCCTATGTGACGGGCTATCAGCTCAAGAAGCTGGGCGAGTATTACGCCCAGGCCATCCACGATAACTTTGGCGACGACTTTGACGTGCTGTTTGGACCGGCCTACAAGGGTATTCCGCTGGCCGTCGTGACCGCAATTGCCTACCACGAGCTGTACGGCAAGGAGGTCAAGTACTGCTGCGATCGCAAGGAGGCCAAGGACCACGGCGCCGACAAGGGCAACCTGCTGGGCTACGAGCCCCAGGACGGCGACCGCGTGGTCATGGTCGAGGACGTCACCACCAGCGGTAAGTCCATCGACGAGACCTATCCCAAGGTCAAGGCTGCTGCCGATGTCGAGATTAAGGGCCTCATCGTGTCCCTCAACCGCATGGAGGTCGGCAAGGGTGGCGTGACCACCGCGCAGAAGGAGATCGAGGCCAAGTACGGTTTCCCCGTCGCGAGCATCGTCTCCATGGCCGAGGTCGTCGAGACCCTCTACAACCACGAGATCGACGGCAAAGTCGTCATCGACGACGAGCTCAAGGCCGCTATCGACGCCTATTACGAGCAGTACGGAGCTCGTTAGTTACGGCGTTTTACCAAACGCCGTAACTGCTCGACGCTGCAAACCCGCCAGAGCGGCAATCTGCCTTTCAACTTCGGCGGCATGACCAGAAGGTCAATGCCGCCTCGTTTCAAGGCACCTTGCTCGCTCTGGCGGGTTTTCGCTGTCGCTACCAAAACATCGGCGTTGCCGTGGTAGTCATTGGGGACAGACATAAATGAGTAGTCATTGGGGACGTTCTTAAATGACTACTCAGGATGAGCGTCCAAAAATCCGCGCTCGTTCGATTGGCGCATGTCTACGCAGCGTAGGTTGTCGAGCCTGGCCTTCAAATGGATACTGACTGTCGAACCGGTTCACTCCATTTCTTCAATTTGATTGGACAGCCCATGAACCAGACACGGCAAACCAATGCCTCCCATACTTTTTTGGCAGCGCATGCCATCAAGCAGCTGCGCGAAGAGCGCGGCCTCACCCAGCGCGCCCTGGCGGAAAGCCTTGGCGTGACCGATAAAGCCGTCAGCAAGTGGGAATCCGGCCGCGGCCTTCCCGACATTTCCCTCGTTGAGCCTTTGGCCCAGAGACTCGGCATAAGCGTGGCTGAGCTTTTGGCTGGTGACATTCGGGCCAACGCCAACCGTGCAGGCAATATGCTCAAAGGCGTCTTTTACGTTTGCCCTATCTGCGGAAACGTTGTGCACGCGCTCGGAGAAGGCAGCTTTAGCTGCTGTGGCTCCACGATGTTTCCCCAGGAGGCCGAAGAGCCGGACGCGGACCACGCCTTTTCCATCGAGCGCATCGAGGACGATTGGTACGTCACGCTCGATCATCCCATGACCAAGGATCACTACATTAGCTTTGTGGCATATGCGACTATGGACGGCATCTGCTTTAAGAAGCTCTATCCAGAGCAATCGGTGCAGCCGCGCTTCCATATTACCGGGCGCGGCAGGATATATCTTTACTGCAACCAACACGGACTCTTTACGTCGCTGACGCCTCGCAAATAACGGCTGTCTATCCGCCCTCCTCATGCGTTCCCGGGGGACCCAAAATGAGCGTGGATAATCTCCCGGTTTTGGCCTGTGTGCGGGCTCAAAGTGGGAGATTATCCACGCTCGTTATCTGAGTGTCCAAAAATCCACGCTCGTCGCTACTTGAGTCCGGGCAGGCGGGTGTAGGGGAACGAGCGCTCTAAGAACTCGGAGCAGCGGGCGTAATCTTTGGCAAAGTAGCTGCTATAGAGCGAATCGAGTACGTATTGCACGGCGATATGGCTGGCGAACTGCGTGATGCGGTGCGTCATGCTCTCGTGGTCGCTTACCGTGAGATAGGCGGCAAAGCCGGGGTGAATGCGGGCGCAGTACGGCGTGCCGATGACGATGACCGGGACATGTCGACTGCTAAGGATCGGCAAGATCTCCTTGAGGTTGGGGGCAAGGCCGCTGTAGGAGATGATGATTGCCACATGGTCGGGACCCGAGGCGAGTGCCGTGCGCACCTGCGCCTCGACGCTGTCGTGGCACGTCGCGCTTTTGCCGGCGGAAAGCAGGCGATCGCGGAACATTCCCGCTGGATACAGGTTATGCGAGCCCGTGTAGATGTCCACGGTGCCGGCGCGCATGATGAGCTTGGCGGCGTGGTCGAGCTGTGCAGGGTCGAGCAGCTCCTGCGTTTCGGCCAAGGTGGTCTGGTAGAGCCCCTCCATGCGCTCCATCACCTGCGCAGGGGTGGAGGTGGCATCGAAGGGAAAGTTGACGTCCACGTCGCGCCGGTTGCCCGCCTCGGTCGCCTGGCGGATGAGCTCGACCTTGAGGTCTTTGAAGCCCTCGAGGCCGAGCTTTTTGCAAAAGCGGTGAACGCTCGCGACCGAAACGTTGGCGCGCGCGGCAAATTCCTTAATGGAAAGCCCGCGCACATCCTCGCCCATGGCGAGGGCCGTTCGCCCAAGTTGTTGCTCGGTGGGGGTGAGGCTTTTGCCCTGCGTGATCTTCCGCCTGATATCCATATGGCTCCTATGCGTTTGCGTCGCGATAAACCAATCATAGCGATAAATAAAACGTTCGGCTTGGCTGGGAGTTTTGGTCCGCCGGTCTATGAACGACGGACCGCTCGACGCTGTGCGGGCTCAACATAGGGGCGCTGTCCTTGTTGGGCCGTTTGCGCCCGGGGCGTTACCCGAGCACGCGTACGGGCCCCAAGAGACCGCTGGGCTCGGAGGGCTCGGTCATGCCGAACACGTCGGGGACGGCGTGGTCGAGGGTGTTGATGATGTCAATCGTGAGCGCGTGCTCACCGGCTAAAAGTGCGGCGGCCTCAAAGCGGTAAGGCGGACAGATGCGGGTGCCGAGGGATTTGCCGTCGAGGGTGACGGTTGCGGTCTCAAAGACCTCCCCAAGGTCGATGACAGCGCGGCTGGCCGCTTCGCCCAGGACAAAGGAAGCCTGGTAGCGGAATGTGCCGGCCTTGCCGGGGAACTCGGCCGAGGAAAGGTCGTGCAGGTCTGCAAGCTCAACAGACTCGCCAAAGGCATCGGTGCCAGGGGCAGAGAAGGCAACCGCCCAGGGCCCGTCGACGCATGTGGCTTCGTCTTCGGCGGTTGCCACAGCAACGGAACCTGTAGCCCCAAGGACCACGATGCAGCTCTCGTAGGGAGCCAGCTCGAGCGTGCCGTCAAAGGCGGCGGGCTCGGTGCCGTTGAGCAGATCGAGGCGCGCGCCTGCAACGGGTGTGCCGTCGGCAAGCGCAATCTGAGTGGAGATACCCTGCTTGGGATGCTCGTTGACGAGCATCAGATAGGTCTCGCCCGCCCGCTCGTAGCGCAGTGCGCGCAGCCAGGGCTGGGGCTCGGCGCAAACCACGGTCTGCATGCCGGTGTTGGCAAGTGTGTCTGCGAGCTCGGTGGTCGCCAGGAGCTTGATGCCGGCGACCGCGGCTGCATCCAGGGAGGCAAAGCCCTCGCGACCTGCAGTGTCACCGTCGTAGCGCTTGTTCGGCAACTCATCCAGCGCGTACACGGCAACACCTGCGGCTGCGGCACGCGCGGCAAAGTCGAGCACGGCTTCGCCGACAAACTCGGCTCCGGGCATCACCAGGCAGCGGTATGCCTGGCCGTTCACGCTAAAGCCGCTACCGTCTGCGGCAATTTCAACGGCATAGCGCCCTGCGTCCTCAAATGCCTCTGCCGGCACGATGTCAAAGTCGACCTGCGCGCGCATAAGCTCGGAGCCGGCATGCTGCATAAAGTTCGCCTCGCCTGCCCACTCGGCGTCCGCATGGTAGAGAAGCGCCACCGGGGTCGTTGCGCGCCCGCCGCTCAGCAGGCTCGCCGTACGGTTCATGTAGCTCATAAGCTGCCCAAAGTGTGCAAACTGGGGGTTTTGGCCATGCGCATAGAAATGCGGCGGGCAGTCCCAGTCGGGGAAGGCGGCCATGCTAAAGGCATGCGGCACAAACCAATTGACGCCGCGCACCAAAAAATGATCGGCGATCCACTTCATCTCGCGTAGGCCTTCGTGCCATCCAAATGCGCCAAAGACCTCGGCCATGCAGCGCCCCTGCTTTTTGGGGTCGAGGTGTGCTGCCGAGGAGCCCAGCTTGGGCAGCACGTAGTTATAGAACTCGAGGTCCCACACGCCGCGTCCGTAGCTGTGAAGGCCGCGGTCCATGCCGGGTACCAGCTGGTTGATCACGATGTCGACGCCCGCCATGTCCTGACCGCCCACGGCGCGGAAGTAGTGCCCGGCGCCCACGCCCAGGCGCGCGTGGCAGTCCTTGTCCTCGATAACGTGGCCGATGTACTGCACGCCGCGCGCGCGGCACCAGTCTCCGAGCTGGTCGCAGAAGCACTCCTTATAGAGGGTGCTCGCGATGTCCATATAGACGTGGCGTACGTGCGCGCCGGCCGGCTCGCGGTCCCACAGGTGCGGGAGCTCGGCCAGGTAGCGCTCGCCCAGTGCCGCGCGCAGGCGACGCTCAAGCTCGGCCGACCAGGGTAGGGGCGCGGTGGCCTTGCCGATGAGCGTGTCCGAGATGCCATCGGGGCCCGTGGTGCCCTTCTCGTTGGCAAATCCGGGCTCATCGGAGAAAAAGCCCAAGATGGTCTTGCCAAACTCATCGCCCAGATGCTCAAAATGCGGCTCGTAGACAGCATCGATGAGCTGCGCCACCGAGGCGCGGTCGACCATATTGATGTAGTCCTCGTTGTAGGAGGTCTTGCCGCTCGTGAACATCACGCATGCCTGCGTGAGGCCCGCAGGTGCATCGAAGACCAGGCGGCTGGGGTTGCCGTCTGCATCGTCGATTACTCGGTAAGCGACGTCGACGGGGCTGCCGTTCTGCATAAATGTCACGCCGTAGAAGCGCTCCGTTTTGTCGAGCATGTTGGCGAGCGCGATGCTCGCGGCGGACGTGGGGCCCACGATGTCGAACGTGCGGTGCGTGAGCACGATCTTGCGGAGCTCGGGCACGGCCTCCTTGACGGCGCCGTTGGCAAAGCCCGTGGGGAAGTGCGCGTCGTCCAAGATCCAGAGCTTAAGGCCCAGCTGCTTGCACTCGTCAATGACAAAGCGCAAGTCGCGCCACCAGCCCTCGCCGCAAAAATCGGGGTGTGGGCGGCTTTCGAGACAGACCTCGTGGATGTCGGCGCCGGCGATCTTTTCCAGATACTCGGCAATGGTCTTATGGCTCTCGCCCTTCATCCACAAAAACGGAAGCACGTGGTTGTCGTATGTGCCCTCGAGCACCTGCTGATAGTACGCGGTCATGGATCCTCCTTGGCTCGATCGATCTGCTGCATAGCACAGATTATGGACGCGTCGGCGCGTTCTGCTAATATCTGAATCACGACGAACTATGACCAAATCAACGATTGGCAAGCCATGGAGATCGACGAGCTCGAGCGTGGGCTCAGCGAACTGAGCACCAGTGAGATCGCTTATAAAGACGGCATGGCATTTGATTGGTCGATTATGACCGAGCATGTCGAAATCGACGGATGCCCAGTGCGCAAGATTGGGCAGCCAGGGTTTGCCTATGCCCAGCCCGGCATGCCGCGTGGCCTGACGATAAGGAAAAACTCGCGCTTTAATGCAGTTCCCGAGCACGTGCATGATTACGTGGAGCTGAGCTATGTGTATCGCGGACGCTGCCCGCAGACGGTGGCGGGGGAGAGGCTCGAGCTGGGCCGCAACGAGGTGCTTTTGCTCGACGCCCTCTGCCCGCATGCCGTGGCGGCGCTTGGTGAGGACGACATCATGCTAAGCATGACCGTTTCACGCTCTTTTTTGCGCCGGAGTCTCGAGTCGAGCCTCTCGCGCGAGAGCGCGGTCTCGCGGTTTTTGTTCAACGCGCTCAACAGCGAGACGGACCATCGGGGCCATGTCCGTTTTCATTGCGGCGAGAGCCGTCGGATTCGGCGCTACATGCAGGAGATGCTCTGCGAGCTGTACGACCCGAGCCCCAACGGTCCCGAGATCGTCTTGCGTCTGTTTCAGCTGTTTTTGGCCGAGCTCATGGATTGCTACGAGCGCGAGCTGGTGCGCGGCGCGGCGGACGGCGCGGCGGGGCCCACTGCCCTGGTGACGGGAATGCTCGGCTATATCGATCGCGAATTCGCCGCGTGCTCCCTCGAGGGGATGGCGGCGGAGTTTGGCTTGAGCCCTAATTATGCGACGGCGCTCCTCAAGCGGCATGTGGGCAAGACCTTTAGGCAGCTTGTGCAGGAGCGACGCCTGGTACGTGCGGCCGAGCTTCTGTGCGGCGGCGCCACGGCCGGGGCGGCTGCGCATGCGGTGGGCTATGAAAACATGAGCTTCTTCTACCGTAAGTTTCACGACAAGTATGGCTGCACCCCCGCGGCATACCGCCGGTAAGCGCGGAGCGGATCGTCTTCGCTCCTTCGGTGTCAAAAAGTTTCAGCTGCAGCGCTGTTGCAGCGCGCGTCTGCGAAAAGAAGTGTCGGGTTTGGCACCCCTGCCCCTGTCTGTCGCGTGCGTGGGCGATACTCGGCCTATCGACCCGCAATGCAAAGGAGATGCTCATGGCAAACATCAAGTTCCCCGAGGGTTTCTATTGGGGCGGCGCCACGGCCGCCAATCAGTTTGAGGGCGCTTGGAACGTTGACGGCCGCGGTCCGTCGGTCGACGACCACTTCTTGGGTGGCAGCTACAAGGAGCCGCGCCAGATTACGATCGACATCGACCCTAACCGCTTCTACCCCAACCATGACGGCATCGATTTCTACCATCACTACGAGGAGGACATCGCGCTGTTCGCCGAGATGGGCTTCAACATGTTCCGCATGTCCATCTCTTGGAGCCGCATCTTCCCCAACGGCGACGACGCCGAGCCCAACGAGGCCGGCCTCGCCTTTTACGACCGCGTCTTCGACTGCCTGCGCGCTCACAATATCGAGCCGCTCGTGACCCTGTCGCACTACGAGATGCCTTATCACCTGGTCGAGAAATACAACGGCTGGGCGAGCCGCGAGCTCATCGGCTTCTTTGAGAAGTACTGCCAGACCGTCTTCGACCGCTATCAGGACAAGGTCAAGTTCTGGCTCACCTTCAACGAGATCAACTGCGGCACCCAGGACATGGGCAACCTCTTTGGGACCAGCATGATCCAGGGCTTTGAGGGCCCGGCTTCGGCGGTCCACACCACGCCGCAGGCCCGTATGCAGGCCCTGCATCACCAGTTTGTCGCCAGCGGCCGCGTCGTGCGCTATGCCCACGAGCACTATCCGCAGTTTAAGATGGGCAACATGGACTGCTTCATCCTCTCCTATGCCGCCACGTGCGATCCGGCCGACGTGTTCGCCACGCAGCAGGAGATGAATACCATGAACTGGTACTGCTCCGACGTGCAGGTGCGCGGCAAGTATCCGTTCTATGCCAAGCGCTTCTGGGCCGAGAACGATGTCGAGCTTGTGATGGAGGACGGTGACCTGCAGGATATCGCCGACGGCAAGGTCGATTTCTACACCTTTAGCTACTACATGTCCGGCACCGTGGGCACCCACAAGGATCACGAGATGACCGAGGGCAACATGACCTTTGGCGGCAAGAATCCCTATCTGGAGTCCACCGACTGGGGCTGGCAGATCGATCCGCTGGGTCTGCGCATCGCCCTCAACGAGATTTACGCCCGCTACGAGATTCCGCTGATGGTGGTCGAGAATGGCATGGGCGCCTACGATGAGGTCGAGGAGGACGGCTCCATCCACGACCCGTATCGTATCGCCTACTTGCAGAGCCACGTCAAGGCCATGGGCGAGGCCATTGCCGACGGCGTCGACCTGATCGCCTACACCTGGTGGGGCCCCATCGACCTGGTTTCCGCCGGCACCGGCGAGATGCGCAAGCGCTACGGCTTTATCCACGTCGATAAGTACGACGACGGCACCGGTACCTACGAGCGACGCCGCAAGGACAGCTTCTACGCCTACCAGAAGATCATCAAGTCCAACGGTGCCGAGGGCCTGGATTAATCGACAATATGAGTGCCACCGGGGAAAAGCGTTGGGATGGGCTCGCGATTCGAGTCCCCACCTTAGCATTTGAACCATTTGGCACTATAATCACCATAGGCATGCGCACAACGTTGCGCTTAATCAAGAGGAGAAAACGTATGGGTCTGTTTGACATGTTCAAGAAGAAGGCTGAGCCCGCGACTGCCGCTGCTCCGTCCTCCATCTCTGCTTCTGCCGGCGCCGACGTGCTGTGCTCGCCCGTCAAGGGCAAGGTCATCAAGATGGCCGACGTGCCCGATCCCGTCTTTGGTGGCGAGGTTCTGGGCAAGGGCTGCGCCGTGTGGCCCGAGGACGACCTGGTCTACGCTCCCTGCGACGGCAAGGTGACCGTCACCATGGGTCACGCCGTGGGCCTGCAGTCCGATAGCGGCATCGAGGTTCTGGTGCACGTTGGCGTCGATACCGTCAACATGAACGGCGACGGCTTCGAGGGCTTCGTCAAGGCCGACGATGTCGTTAAGGCTGGCCAGCCCATGCTCAAGATCGACCGCGCCAAGATCGCCGCTGCCGGCTACAAGGACTGCGTCGTCGTGGCTGTGTCCAACACCGCCGAGTTCGCCGACGTCGAGCTCGCCGTCGAGGCTGACTCCGCTGTCTCCGCTGGCGATGCCATCGTCAAGGTCGTCCGCAAGTAGTCTGCGGCAACATAAGGGTGTTTTGGGGTGGTCGGGTTATCCGGCCGCCCTTTTTTATTGCAATGCGGCGGAACGTTTTATTGCGCGTTGGGCGGACCGGTAAACCGTTCGGACGTTAAATCGAGCCGACTGCGCCTTTGCTTTGCCGGGGGTGTTCGTTATCGGCTAGTATGGCCTTATTGTTACGACGCGCACCGCGTCGGGAAGCGCGGTGCCGCTTGTTGGGAGGAATGTCATGAAGAAGAAGCTGCTGCTTGCGCCCCTGATGGCTGTTCTGGTCGCGTGCGTGGTTGTGCTTTCCGGCTGCGGAGGTCCTTCGGTTGAGGAGCTCATCACCGAGGATCTTACGACGCAGTTTGACGAGGTCAAGAACGGCGGCGACGACTTCCTCGCCGGCCTGGAAGAGGCCTCGGGCGACGAGTTCGAGCAGCTGGGCATCGATCCCAAGGAGTACGCCAAGAGCTATCTCGAGGGTTTTGACTACAAGATCGGCGATGTGACGGTCGACGAGGACAAGGGCACCGCGACTGCCGATGTCACCATTACCTGCAAGTCCATGAACAAGATCGTTGAAGATTTCGCCACCCAGTATCAGGAGAAGATCGCGGCGCTCGATACGATGCCTTCCGAGGACGACCTGTACAAGATGGCCGGCCAGGTCATGGTCGACGTGACCAAGGCCGCTAAGACCAAGGACACCAAGGTTACCTTCAAGTATTCCTGCAATGACGACGGCGAGTGGTCTGCCGACGATTCCGCAACCAACGAGATGATGAATGCCATGATGAGCTAGGGGAGTTACGGCGTTTTACCAAACGCCGTAACTGTTCGACGCTGCGCGGGCGCCAGAGCGACAACTTGTCATTCAAAGAGGACGGCATGACCAGAAGGTCTATGCCGTCCTCTTTTCATGCCAATTTGTTCGCTCTGGTGCCCGCTCGCTGTCCGTCCTCTACCCGCGGCGTTGCCATGGTAGTCATTGAGGTGGCAGTTGGGGACGTTCCTTTTCTGCCGGCAGTTGGGGACACTCCTTGTATCAACGCCGCATCAAATGCTCGGGAAAATGCGACCCGGTTTTTTGCCGAATAGTGGGTCACGGTTTCCGGATGGGGTGGGTTGCGGAAAGTGCGACCCGGAATATTGCTCCACAACGGGATGCCGTTTCCCCGATGGGGCTCAAGCGGAAAGCGCGTCCCATTCCGGAGCTCCAAAACGGGATGCGCTTTCCGCGCGGAAGAATTGTCGCAGCTGCGTTAAGCGGTGTCGCTCGCTACTCGCCCAAGATTAGCTCGGCGAGTTCGTCCTGCGTATCAACAACGTAGTCGGTGCCGGCGGCCTCCAGCTCTGCGCGGCCGCGGAAGCCCCAGCTGACGCCGGCGCTCTTAAGGCCGGCGTTGTGGCCGGTCAGGACATCGACATTCGAATCGCCCACATAGAGTGTGGTTGCCGGGTCGGCGCCTAGCTCTTTCATCACATGCAGCGTAACAGGCGCCTCGGGCTTGGGAGGAAGCGCATCGACGCGGCCCTGCACCAGCGCAAAGCGCTCGGAACCAAAGTATTTCTCGATAAGCGGAGCGGCCGAGACGTGGTCCTTGTTAGTGAGCACGGCAAGCTGCACACCCGCGGCGCGCAGGCGGTCGAGCATCTCGATCGTGCCGGCGTACGGTGCGGTGTGGTCCTCCTTGTGCTCGCCGTAGTAAGCCCTAAACTCGGCAAGCGTCTGCTCAAACATACGGCTGTCGCCCGCGTACTCGGCGGGCATAAAGCGCTCAACCAGCTTGAGCATGCCGTTTCCCACCTTGTAACGGTACTCGTCAACGGCAAACGTGGGCCAGCCGTGCGTCTCGCAGGTATGGTTGCCGGCGGCCGCCAGGTCCTCGAGCGTGTTGAGAATGGTGCCGTCCAGGTCAAAGATCACATGGGAAAAAGCTGCTGCCATGGGTGCTCCTGCCGCTTGAGTTGTAAAACGCACCCCATGATACTGGGCATGCGTGCCGGGCATGTTTGGAATCTGAATATCTTTAATAGCCCTGAGCCTTTGTCGTTAGCAAATCCTCGGCAGCTGTTCTCCCACGAGCATGTCGAGGATGCGGGTCGAGCCCCAGCCGGTGCGTACGCGCACGGCGGGACGGGCGCCCTCGGCAAGTGGCAGCACGCGACCGACGATGGCGGCATTCTCGCCGTAGCGGGCGGCGCGCATGGCGCTCAGCGCGGCATCGGCTTGCTCGGTCGGCACGACGGCAACCATCTTGCCCTCGTTTGCCACCTGCAGCACATCGTAGCCGAGCATCTCGCAGGCGGCCTGCACGTCGGGGCGCACGGGCACGGCATCCTCGTCGACCTCCATGGCAACGCCGCTGGCCTGCGCAAACTCGTTAAGCGTCGAGGCCAGGCCACCGCGCGTGGGGTCGCGGAAGCAGTGTGTGTCGGGTGCTGCGGCAAGCACATCGGCAATCAGGTGGTTGAGCGGCGCGGCATCGCTTTCGATGGTGCTCGAAAACGCCAGGCCCTCGCGTTGGCTCATGATGGCGATGCCGTGGTCGCCGAGTGTGCCCGACACCAGGATGACGTCGCCGGGCCGGCAGTTGGCACCGCTGAGCGTCACGCCTGCGGGCACCTCGCCTACGCC
>DXLV01000003.1:59906-62547 GCA_019414545.1 Collinsella sp.
GGTATTGATGTAGACGCCGTCGGCACCGCCACGCTCGACCACCTTGGTGTCGCCGGTGATAATCTTCACGCCTGCCTCATGTGCCGTTTCGGCCATGGTCTGCACAATCTGGCGCAGCTTGTCCATGGGATAGCCCTCTTCGAGGATAAAGCCGCATGAGAGGTAGCGCACATTAGCGCCCGAGGTCGCGACGTCGTTGACGGTTCCGCACACGGCGAGTCGGCCGATATTGCCGCCGGGGAAGAACTGCGGCGAGACTACAAAGCTGTCGGTCGACATGGCGATGCGCCCGCTCGCGGGCAGCGCAGCGACGCCGGCATCGTTGCCCTCGAGCAGTTCGGGCGACCCAAAGGCATCCAAAAAGACCTCATCGATGATGCGTTTCATCATCTGGCCGCCAGAGCCGTGGCCCAACAGGACAGTGCTATCGGTGGCAGTACGGGACATATCGAAAACTCCAATCGAGGACGGAATTATATGGGTGAGGTGCAGCGTCGACCGGCCCGCCGTTCGTTAGAGCGGCGGAACCCATTAGCCTCGGTAGCGGTAGTACGCCGCGCAGCTGCCCTCGGAGCTCACCATGCACGGGCCGACGGGATGTTCGGGCGTGCATGCGCGGCCAAAGAGCGGGCAATTGCTCGGCGTAATGGCCCCGCGCAGCACGTCGCCGCAGCGGCACCCGCGCGGCTCGACTGTCGCCTCAACGGGTACGTCAAAGCGGACGCCGGCATCAAAGCGCGCGAATTCGGGCCGGATGGAAAGACCCGAGCCGGCAATCGGCCCCAGACCGCGCCATGTGGTGTCGCACGGCTCAAACACCTGCTCGACCAGCTGGCGCGCCACGGGGTTGCCGTCTGCATTGACGCCACGGCGGTAGGCGTTGTCGATTGCGGGCTGCCCCTCAACAACCATCTGGACCAGCATGCAGATACCCTGCAAGATGTCGACCGGCTCAAATCCCGTTACCACGCCTGGAGTCTTAAACTCATCGACCAAAAAGTCAAAGGGGGCTAAGCCCGTGATGGTGGCGACGTGTCCCGGAAGGATAAAGCCGTCGATAGTGGTCTCGGGATCGTTGGCGATGGCGCGCAGCGCCGGCGGCGTGGTCTTGTGGGCGCAATAGACCGAGAAGTTCTGGAGTCCGCGTGCATCGGCCTCCAAAATGGCGGCGGCGATGGTGGGCGTCGTGGTCTCAAAGCCGACGCCCATAAAGATGACCGGGCGATCGGGGTTGTGTTCGGCGATACCGAGTGCATCGAGCGGGGAGTACACAATGCGAATATCGCGCCCCGCCGCCTTTTGCGCGGCGAGCGAGGTAGACGACCCGGGCACGCGCATCATGTCGCCAAAGGTGGTGATGATGGCGCCGTCCATCTTGGCGAGCGCGATTGCATGGTCGATATCGCGGTTGGCGGTAACACAGACGGGGCAACCCGGACCGCTCAGCAGTTTGAGCCCGGCAGGCATAATGGAGCGAAAGCCATAGCGACCGATGCTCACGGTGTGCGTGCCGCAGACTTCCATAAGGTTGATGGTGCGGTCGCCGACGAGTTCACGGATGCGCTCGATGAGCTCGCGAGCCAGCTTGGGATCGCGGAATGCCGAGAAGTCGATACCGGAGCGAGCCGGCTGTCCGGCCGCCACTAGTAAGCCTCGGCCGGGTTGGTGGCCAGCTGGTCTTCTTCGACCAGTTCGGTCATGGTGTTGACCAGGTCGAGCGTCTCCTGCGCCTCCTGCTCGTCGACAATCTGAATGCCAAAGCCGGCGTGCACGAGAATATAGTCGCCTACCTGTGCCGTCGGCACGAGGCGCAGCGAAACGGGGCGCTCGATGCCCATCATGTCGACGGTCGCCTTAAGGTCGTCGTCGCGTTTGACCACTTTACCGGGAACGGCAAGGCACATAATGTTCCCCTTTTATACGTTTTGCGCTGGATAGGCGCCTAATTACCCATCAGTTGATGGTAGCGCTCGCAGGAGTCACGAGCAAACGCGTTACACCTGTGAGACGGCGGCGCGCAGGCTGGCAAAACAGCCTATCGCGATGCTGTCTGCGCGAGGCGAGCGCGAGCGATGACGGCCTGACCGTAGGCGATACAGCCGTCGTTGACGGGCACGGAGCGGGGAATCAAGACAGTGAGACCCATGCTTTTGAGCTCGCGGGTGAGGAGCTGAAGCAAAAGTCGGTTCATGAACACGCCGCCCGAGAGCGCGACGGTGTCGAGGCCTTCACGGGCGCAGATTTCGCGTGCGATTCGTGCCGAGGAGCGCGCGATGGTGACGTGGAAGTCGAGCGCGAGCTTGCCGGCGGGCACGCCGGTCCTGATTCCCTCCAAAAGCGCCTCAAAAAGCGGTCTGGAGTTCAGAACATGGCAGTCGTCCGGACGGGATGATTCGGTTACGGAAAAGCTGACCATATTGCCGGTGGGGCAGGCACTTTCACTGCTGAACGCGCGCCAGGCGGCGGCTTCGAGTTCTATGGCGGGTTCGCCCTCGTAGGTTGCCTTGTCGCAGATGCCCAGAATTGCTGCCGCGGCATCAAAGAGACGTCCCATGCTGCTGGTACGCGGGCTGTTGATGCCGCGCTCGATCATGGTGGCTGTCACGCTACGCGTTTGCTCGTCGAGGCTGTCCAAAAGCTG
>DXLV01000003.1:62557-70398 GCA_019414545.1 Collinsella sp.
GGCCGAGTTCGCTGAGCAGGGCAAAGGCGTTGCGTCGAGCGTCGCGTACGGAGGCCGCCCCGCCGGGGAGCGCCCAGGTGAGCAAATGCGCGGTGCGCTCAAAGCCGTCAAGGCTGGCAACAAGAAACTCGCCGCCCCAAATGGTCCCATCGGTGCCGGCGCCGGTGCCGTCGAAGGCGATGCCAAGGACACGCGTGTCGGTTGTAAGCTGGCCCGCGGCGATGGCCTCGGCCATTACGCTCGCGATATGCGCATGATGGTGCTGCACTTCGACGAGCGGCAGATTGCATTTTCGCGCCTGCTCGCGCGCCCACTGGTCCGATAGATAGCTGGGGTGTAAATCGCAGGCCAAGGCGGCGGGCGCCAAGTCAAAGAGATCTTCCAAGCGCGTGCGCGCGGCGTTCCAGGCATCGAAGGTCCCGCCGTTTTCAACATCGCCGATATGCTGCGACACAAAACAGGTTGCCTCGCCGTTCGTCCCTTCGCGCGTGAGCGCAATCGTGGCCTTTTGTTGTGGCCCGCAGGCGAGCACGCAGGACGGAGCGCCGTCGAGCGCCGGCAACGGCAGCGGCTGGGGTGCATATCCGCGGGCACGGCGCACGGGCATAATGGCGCCGTTGACCACGCGCACCACGGAGTCGTCGTAGCGCGAGAGGATCGCGCGGTCGTTGCCGAGTAGCGCATCAGCAATGCCGGCGGCAACGAGGCGCTCCCAGGCAAGGTCGTCATCGGTCTCGATGGGCTCTTCGCTCAGGTTTCCGCTGGTCATGACGAGTGCGTGCACACCGCGGGCTTCTGCTGCGGCAAGCAACAGATGCTGAAGCGGGGTGTAGGGGAGCATAACGCCGAGCTCGGGAAGGTCGTGCGCGACGGACGGCGCGAGCGCGAGGGCGTCGGGGGAGCCGCCGCTCTCGCAAACAGCACGTCGGCGCAGCAGCACAATGGGGCGAATGCTGCCGGCCAGCAAGCCGCGCTCAACGTCGTTGACATGGCACAGGCGTTCAACGTCGGCAAGGTCGCGCACCATAACGGCAAGCGGCTTGTTGCTGCGGCGTTTGCGACGACGAAGCTCGGCTACCGCCTGCTCGTTGGAGGCGTCACATGCCAAGTGAAATCCGCCCAGGCCCTTGATGGCGACGATGCCACCGCCGGCCAGCAGCTCAATGCAGCGCTCGATGATAGCGTCGCTGGCTTCGCGTGTGGTGCCGACGGCCGGCAACGCGGCGGCTTCGCCCGGCTCACCGCCCACGCTCGCTTCGCGCCACGTGATATGCGGCCCGCAATCAAAGCAGGCATCGGGCTGCGCGTGAAAACGCCGGTCGAGTGGGTCGGCATACTCCGCGGCACACTCAGGACACATGGGAAAACAATTCATCGACGTGGCCGCTCGGTCATAAGGCAGCGACCGGATGATGGTAAAGCGCGGTCCGCAGTTGGTACAGTTGATAAAAGGGTAGTGATAGCGCCGATCGGCGGGGTCGAACAACTCGCGCAGACAATCATCGCAGGTGGCGATATCGGGCGAGACGAGCGTCGTGTGCGCGGTCTGGTCCTGCGATGCCACAATACGAAAGCCCTGCTCATCGGCAGCGCTCCAGCCGCTAGGCTTCAAATCCGCAATATCGACTCGCTCAACGCGAGCCGCCGCGGGCGCATGCTCAGAAAGAGCAGCGACAAATCCGTCAACCGCCTCGGCACGGGCGTGCGCCTCGATATGCACGCCGTCGCCCGCGTTGAGCACCCATCCGCAAATGCCATGCGCCATGGCCTCGCGATACACAAACGGCCGCATGCCAACGCCCTGCACAATGCCCGTCACATGAATATGCACATGTCGCATGCGACACCCCTCATCAAAACCGACCAAATAGGGACAGGTGCGCTACAGCCCCAGGCTCTGCTTGGTGGCGGCGCACGTGAGCTCACCGTGCTTAACGCCGCGCAGGCCCAGCAGGCGGTCGGCTAGTTCGTAGACGCGCTCGCCGCGACCCTTGAGCGCCAGAATCTCTAAGCAGTTGTGGTGATCCAGATGCACGTGCATGGTCGATACGATCTCGTCGGTGTAGTCGTGCTGCACTTCGTCCAGACGGCGCGTCAGGTCGCCGGTATGGTGGTCGTAGATCATGGTGAGCGACCCGATAACATGCTCGTCGGGCGTGCGCATCTGCTCCTTGGCGATCGAGGCGCGAATCAGATCGCGTACGGCCTCGGATCGGTTAGCCACGTCACCGCGGCGCGCGATCTGCTCGTCAAAGCGGCGCAGCAGGTCGTCGGGCGCGGTGACCGAAAAGCGGACCAGCTCGGAGCTGGAGCCGCTGTAGCGGCAGCTTGCATCGTCGTCCGCACCGTGATTGTGCGCGTGCTCGTGCTCGGCCACGTTACACCAGTTTCACAGAGCCGACGGAGTTGTGGTCGGCCTCGATGGCCTCCTCGTAGCCCTCGAGCGCATCGTGCGCCTCGTGGAGTGCCGCCATGGCGGCCTCGAGCTTGGCGCCAATGCGCTCCATGTCAAAGTTCTCGGTCGCATGCAGCAGCTGATGGCTCCACTCGTGAGCGAGCTCAATGGTGTCGTCGACCTGCTTGACGCTCATGGCAAGCTGGCTCATGTTCATTCCGACGTCATGCATGGGGAGTCTCCTTTTGTACGGGGCGATATGGTGGTTCAGATTCTACTACGCCCGCCTTGAGCGCCGCCGCATAAGAAAACGGGTGCGAGTCCGTCTGACCCGCACCCGTTCACTGGGGGCTGTTTGTATCTACCATACTATCCGTGGTCGCATACCTTGCGTTTGGCACTCCGGCGAGCGGTGCGAAACCGCTCATGGACGGCAGATGGGTAACAAGCGTATTACAGATGTTTCTCCAGCAGTGCCTGAAGTCTTGCCTTGGGCAAGGCGCCGACCGAGCGGTCGACCTCCTCGCCGTTCTTAAAGACGATCAGCGTGGGGATGCTCATGACGCCAAACTTCATGGCCAGGTCCTGGTTGTCGTCGACGTTGCACTTGGCCACAGCCAACTTGCCGGCCAGCTCGTCGGCAACCTCGTCTACGATGGGCGAGAGCGAGCGGCAGGGGCCGCACCACGGGGCCCAAAAATCAACCAGTACGGGCAGGCTGTCGTTAACGATGGAATCGAAGTTCTCGGGGGTAATCTGCTTAATGTCAGCCATGGTGACCTCCATAATACGACGCGGCTCGGCCGCGTAAAACTCAGTACGACCGTGCTTATACCCAGCGGCCCGCAAAGCAACCACTCGCGGGCGGCTCTTTTATATAATGGTGGGCACGCAAACGATTGGAGAGCGCATGCCCACGTCACAAAGCCAGAAAAAAGAAGCCATCGCTCAGGCGACCGAGCAGGAGCTCGCGTCGCTTGCAGGTCGCGGTGTGCGTATCGCGGGCAACGCGTGCTCGCCGATTGTGCTGGTCAAAGGCGATTTGGATGAAGCCGAGTGCTCGGGCGGCGAGCTGGCTGCCGGCGCGGATGGCGCCGCGTTGCGCAAGGCGCTCGGCGCCATCGGATATGCCCCCGAGGACTTTTGCGTGCTGGCAAGCGTCGCCGGCGCGGGCGACGGAACGGTCGCGGCGGGCGAGGACCTGACGTGCGACCTGTTCCGCGAAGCGCTGGAGACCTTGGACCCCGAGGCGGTACTGCTGCTGGACAACAGTGCGGCCGATGTCATGCGCGAGACCTATGCCGATATGCTTGTGGCAATTGATGACTTTGACACCGCCATGCTCAAGCCCGGCCTGGTCGCCCATGTGCAGGGGCGCCGCGTGCTGGCGCTCGACGGTTTTGAGGCGGCGCTCACCGACAAGGCCGCCAAGCAGCGCATGTGGGCCTACATTAAGCAGCTGACCCCGGCGGCTGCACCGCTGTAGCGAGGTTGGCGGCAGCCCCTACATCACGGCGCGCAGCTCAAACCGGTCGCCGTTAATGCGGAACTGGCAGTTGCCGTTCATGCGCTCGACGGCAAGCATAATGCTCTTGGTGCCAAAGCCGTGCCCAGTGTGCTGAGCCACGGGCATGCCGTCGACCATGTGCGGCGCACGGCCAAACGTGTTGGAAACCAGCAATAGAAGCTGACCGTCTTCGTAGCGAAGGTCCAGGTCGACAAACCGCTTGCCTTCGGGGGCGGCGCTCGCCGCGGCGATGGCATTGTCCAGGGCGTTCGATACCACACTGAATAGATCGACATCGCCCACGTGGACGGTTTCGGGCACGGCGGCGCGCAGATCGGCGGTGATGCCGCGCGCGTTGATGTCCGCGGAAAGCGACGAGAGCGCAATGTTGACCGTTTCGTTGGCGCAGTAGCGGCGCACGGCGGTGCGGTCGTTGGTCTCGCAGAGCGCGTCGATGCGCCCGAGTGCCTCATCGGTGTGACCCTCTTCGATCAGGGCCGCAAGACCGCGCAGGTAGTGGCGCATGTCGTATCACATTGAGACCAAGTCAAGAAGAATCGCTTCGGTCGAATCGCGTCTTTTGGGTGAGTTCTCAACGTCCGCTGCCGCTGGTTTCCACCGTATGCCGAAAACACCCGGACGATGCCGTGCAGATCGCTTCGCTCTGCTATAGTCTCCCAAATTCACGTTTTCTATTGGGATGGTGGTTAATATGGGCGACATACTCGAATCGTTCCTGCGCGTGGCGATGGTGGTGTTCATCGTCGGTCCGCTCACTGCATGGGTCGCCCGTCGCGGCGCGCGCGAGCGCAGTGAGGCGACGGACAGCCTCGATCGCTTCACGGTGCGCATGCCCGCTGCCATTCGCACGATCATCGCCTGCTGCGCCGTCGCGTTCGAACTGCTCATGCTGGGTGTCTACGTCTGGCAGGGCGTCTCGTTGGGCGAGTGGGACCACGAACTTGTGTGGTTCGGTCACGCCATGGCGCTCGCGGGCATGGCCATCTGGGCCCTGCTGAGCATCCCGCGCATCGACGTGGACGGTGAGCGAATTCTCTCGCGTAACGCCTTCGGCATCCGCAAGGAGACGACGTTTGGCAACATCACCCGTGCAACGCTTCACACGCAGATGATGAGGATCGACCTGTTCGAGGGCGACCGGAAGTTCTGCTCGATAAGCCTCGAGGGGGTGTGCTCGCTCAACCTCCTCGCCCGTCTGGAGGAAGAGGGCATCGAAGTCTCGGACGCCGTCGACGGTCCCATGACCAAGGCGGGCCTGTGTTGGTCTGCCATCAGGCCGTTGACGATTGTTTTCAACGGCATGGCGCTCGTCTTCTCGCTCGTGATCGCCTTCATGGCTGTTTTCACCGATGCCGGTGCTCGTCTGCTCTTGCTCGTCCCGTTCCTCTTCCTGTTCATAGGGGGACTCCTGCCCCTGCTCATGCTCAGCATGCCCGCCCGCGGCATCCTCGAGATCGGCAGGCAGGAGCGCGAACTCGGCTTCTCCTTCGCCGAGGAGATGGCAAGTCGAGGTACCACGGGCACTTCGCTTGTCGACGATGATTGGTTCATCGAGATCAGCAATGCCCGCGTCGTGGCGTTCCGTCGCGATTACCTCAAGAAGGTCACGGCGCACGAGAACAGCGAGAGCGGCGACCGTTGCACGGTGACCACGAAAGGCGGTCGCAAAATCAAGGTGTATGCAGCGGGCAGCACGCTCGAGGACCTGCGCTCGTGGTTCAAACAGGGTGCCAAGGCCAGAAGCACGCTCGACCGTGCAGAGGACGCGCTCGAGACGACGTCTGATTGGGTTGTCTGACCTGTATCGTCTTTTCGGACACGCATGCTAGAGGCCCAATCCTTTAGAATGCATTCATCGACGACCGAGAGGACGGTATGCTATGTCCAACCCAGCCGCCAAGTACACCGACGAGTTCAGGCGCGAGACCGCCGACTACATCATCTCGACGGGCAGGCCGATAACGGAATGCTGCGCAGAACTGGGCCTGAATTCCAAGACCGTGAACAAGTGGGTGCAGAATCGCCGGCGCGAGCTTGCCGGCGGGCCCGACCCCAAGGCCGAGGACCGCGAGCTTCGCGAGGCGAAAAGGCGCATACGCGAGCTCGAGATGGAGAACGCCTTCTTGAAAAAAGCCGCGGCCTTCTTCGCCAAAAGCCAGGCGTAGCCGCGTGCTACCGGATGATGTTGGCGGAGAAGGCCGAATTCCCGGTGAAAATGATGGCCCGCGTGCTCGGCGTGAGCCGATCGGGCTTCTACTCGTGGCTCTCCAACGGCTGCCCGCGAGAAGACTGGTCGGCCGAGCGCGAGGCGGTCCGGCGCGTGTGGCTGGAGTCGGACCGCAGGTTCGGCTTCCGGTTCGTGAAATGCTTCTTGCCCGGCGAGTTCTCCGGATTGACCCTGTACAGGGTGCGCAAGCTGATGCGCGAGCTGGGAATACGCGGCTGCACGCCCAACGCCAGGAAGCGCACCACCATCCCCGACCCGAAGGCCAGGCCCCGGCCCGACCTGGTGCGCCGCGACTTCACCAGTCCCGTTCCAACCTACAAGCTCGTGGGCGACATCACCTACCTGCGCACCGGCGAGGGATGGCTGTACCTGTCGACGGTCATCGACCTCAACACCCGCATGGTGGTGGGCTGGTCGCTCTCCGAGCGCATGACCGCCGACATCGTGGTTTCGGCGCTGGCGTCGGCCAAATCGCGCGGCTACGTGGCCGGCAACGCGATATTCCACGCCGACCGCGGCGCCCAGTACACCAGCAGGCTTCTGGCCGAATGGGCGCGCGACAACGACGTGCGGCTGTCCTGCAGCCGCACCGGCAACTGCCACGACAACGCGGTGGCCGAGTCGTTCCTCGCCACGCTGAAGAACGAGATGTACTACAGGCGCAGCTTCCCGACCAGGGATTCCGCCAAGCACGCGGTGGTCGAGTTCATCGAGGCGTACTACAACCGCCGAAGGCCCCGCTCGACGATCGGCTACAAGGTGCCGGCCGAGGCCATGGCGGCCTTCTTCGAGAGAACCGAGCCCAAGCCCGAGGCCATGCCTATGGCCGCTTGATTCCTCGAGCTTGTGTGTCCGAAATCTTGACACAGGTCAGAAGGCCTCGATGCCAGCGCTGCGCCGATATGGGGCAGCGGCCCCCCGTTGGCCGCCATGGCCCTGACTTCCGAGCGTATGCTGGCGCCGCTCGTCTTAAGACGTCGACCTCCATCCGGAGCCTGCGGTTCTCGCGCTCGAGCTCCAGGATCCGGTTCTGCTCGGGCGTGCGGTTGTCCGCGGCGCGCGGCGAGCCGGTCTCGTTTATCGACTTGACCCGCCTCTCCACGGTGCTCTTGTCGAGGTCGCACTCGTCCATGGCCTCGCGCCTGGGCTTTCCGGCGTTGTGGAGATCGACTATCTTCCTCTTGAACTCGTCGGTGAAATGCCTCGGTCTGGGGCCGGTCGAGGCCGAGCCCCCGGTCCGGCTGGGGTAGCATGTCGCTGCGGACCATTGTCTTTCCTCTCGTTGAATATCTAGGCGCTGACGATTCTAGGCGATGGCCCTCTCTTGCTTCTTACACCTCGATTGTGCTCGCTACCCCCAGCGGGCCCGGATCGAGCGATTCGGGCCCGCTTTTGGGGCCTGCCGGAAACCCGGTGGTCAAAAAGGGCCAAATATGAGTACTGTTACCAGTTTGGTGGCAGCCAAATGGCCTCAAAAATCGGTGCCAGAGGCCAAAAGTGCATCGATTTTCGTTCTTCAGAGTCGTGATCGGGCTCCAAACAAGGCGATTTTGCTGCTCTGGACCGGAAAATCGCTGCTACTAATTTGGTGACAGTACTCATATTTGGCCTTTTTTGACCACCGCTCCTTGGTCCAGGACAATGCGGGCCGCTCGAATCTTGGGGCGGGTCCATTTTCGACTATCCTCAGC
>DXLV01000003.1:70408-96755 GCA_019414545.1 Collinsella sp.
AAAATGGACCCGCCCCAAGATTGAATCTTTATTCCAACTTTACACCTGGCTTTACAGCTGTCTTGTCAGCTGTAAAGCCAGGTGTCATACTAAAGCCCCAAGATTCGCCAAAAGAGAGGGGCCTTGATGGCACAGAGCGCGAACATGGATGCGTCGGAGCTTGCACGCGATATCGCGGCCGGCCTAGCATCGGCAACGACGGCAACGGAGCGCGCGGCACTGGTGCCCGCAGAGCTCGTCGAGGCCATTCAGCAATTAAAAACCCAGCGTGATGCGGTGATTCTGGCGCACTACTATGTGGCGCCCGAGGTGCAGGCCGTGGCTGATTACGTCGGCGACAGCTTCTACTTGGCAAAGCTTGCCAAGAGCTTACCGCAGCAGGCTATCGTGCTGTGCGGCGTGGAGTTTATGGGCGAGAGCGCCAAGCTGCTCAACCCCACCAAGACCGTGCTGCTGCCCGAACCGGGCGCGGACTGCCCCATGGCTCACATGGTCAAGCGCGAGACGGTCGACGCGGCGCGCGCCGAGTACGGCGACGACCTTGCCGTGGTCTGCTACGTCAACTCGACGGTCGAGATCAAGAGCTGGAGCGACGTGTGCGTCACCAGCTCCAACGCCGTCAAGATCGTATCCGAGCTGCCACAGCAGCACATCCTGTTTATCCCCGATCAAAACCTGGGCCGCTTCGTAGCCGAGCGGGTGCCGCAAAAGCACGTCATCCTCAACAACGGCTACTGCCCGCGCCACCACATCATCACCGTCGAGCAGATTGTCGACGCGCAGGAGGCGCATCCCGATGCGCTCGTGCTGGCGCACCCCGAGTGCAAGGCCGACGTCCTGGCCGAGGCCGACTACATCGGCTCCACCGCCGGCATCATCAAGTACGCCGAGGAGTCGGACGCGAGCGAGTTCATCATCGTGACGGTCCGCGGCGTGCTCTACGAGCTCGAGCGCCGCTGCCAGAGCACCGGCAAGAAGTTCTACTTCCCCGCGGTGCAGCCCACCTGCGTCAACATGGATCTCATCACGCTCGAAAAGCTCGTGCACTGCCTGGAGACGGGCGAGGGCGAGGTGCAGATTGGCGTGTCGGACGAGGCCGCCGATCAGGCCAAGCTCACGCTCGACCGCATGCTCGAGTACGCGGCGCGCTAAGCCAATGTGACATGAGGGGCCATCCCTTATGCCACATTACAAGGGAGAGGATTCCTGTGGAAACCAAACAATACTCCGACATGGAGTGCGACGTCGTCATTGCCGGTTGCGGCGTGGCGGGCCTGTATGCGGCCCTCAACCTGCCGACGAGCACGCGCGTAATCATGCTCTCCAAGGGCGCCGTCGACGAGTGCGATTCGATGCTCGCGCAGGGCGGTATCTGCGTGCTGCCCGAAGGCTCTGACTACGATGCCTTCTTTGAGGACACCATGCACGCCGGCCATTACGAGAACCGCCGCGAGAGTGTTGACATCATGATTCGCTCGAGCCGTTCGGTCATCAACGACCTGCTAGCGATGGGCGTGGATTTTGAGCGCAAGGCCGACGGCAGCCTCAACTTTACCCGCGAGGGCGCGCACAGCCGTCCGCGTATTGCCTTCCATGCCGACATTACGGGCAAGGAGATCACGACCAAGCTGCTCCAGGCCGTTCGCAAGCTGGATAACGTGCAGATTTTGGAGCACGTGGCCATGACCGACATCCTGACGGGCGAGCGTGATGGCGCCACGGTGTGCACCGGTGTCGTCGCCGTTTCCGTGGACGAGGACAACTCGGTTCGTCCCGCCGACGAGCTGGCAAATGCCGCCGAGGGCGTGCATGCCGGCGAGCCGTTTAAGATCCATGCCCACCATACGCTGTGGGCGACGGGCGGTATCGGCGGCGTGTACGACCATTCGACCAACTACCCGCAGCTCACCGGTGACGCCTGCTACATCGCGCAGGAGCACGGCATCACGATGGAGCACCTGGACTACGTGCAGATCCACCCCACGGGACTGTTCTCGCCGCAGCCGGGCCGCACCTTCCTGATCAGCGAGAGCTGCCGCGGCGAAGGCGCGATTCTGCTCAATGCCGCCGGCGAGCGCTTTACCGACGAGCTGCAGCCGCGCGATGTTGTCGCCGCCGCTATTCGCGAGCAGATGAAGCAGGACGGCACCGAGCACGAGTGGCTGAGCTTTGCCCCCGTCGAGCGCGACGTGGTGACCGGGCACTTTGCCAACATCCGCGCGCGCTGTCTGGAGGACGGTCGCGACATCTTGGACGAGCCCATTCCCGTTACGCCCACGCAGCACTACTTTATGGGCGGCGTGTGGGTCGACAAGGACGGCCGCACCTCGATGCCCGAGCTCTACGCCGCTGGCGAGACGGCCTGCAACGGTGTTCACGGCAAGAATCGTCTAGCTTCCAACAGCCTGCTCGAGTCCCTAGTTTGGGGCCGCCGCGCTGCTTGGCGTATGCGCACCGGCGAGTCGCTGACCGTGGAGCAGGCCGGTGAGCCCGCGCTTGACGGACGTCACCGCGCCCTGAGCGCCGAGACCCTTGCAATCGATGATTTGGCCCGTGCTGCCGGCACACAGGCCGTGGAGGAGTAGACCATGAATCCCATTACCATGAAGCTCGTCGTCGATGATCTGATTTTGCAGGCTCTGCGCGAGGACATCACGTTTGAGGACGTGAGCACGGCGAGCGTGTGCCCCACGGCGCGTCCCGCTACCGTTGAGCTTATCGCCAAGGCCGACGGTATCATCGCCGGCTTGGATGTGTTTGCCCGCACCTTTGAGCTGCTGGATTCGCAGAGCTCGGTGCTGTTTGATGTTGCCGACGGTGACGAGGTGCACGCCGGCGACCATGTGGGCCAGGTGCGCGGCGATGCGCGCGTGCTGCTTTCGGGCGAACGCGTGGCACTCAACTACCTGCAGCGCATGAGCGGTATCGCTACCTACACGCACAGCATGGCCGCGGCGCTCGAGGGCACCAAGACCGTGCTTGTCGACACACGCAAGACCACGCCGGGCATGCGCGTCTTCGAGAAGGCCGCGGTCGAGATCGGCGGCGGTAGCAACCACCGCTACAACCTGTCGACGGCCGTCATGCTCAAGGACAACCACATCGACGCCGCCGGTGGCGTGGCGCGCGCGATCGAGATGGCGCGCGCCCATGCGTCGTTTACCACGACGGTCGAGATTGAGTGCGAGAACCTGGACATGGTACGCGAGGCCGTGGAGGCCGGCGCCGATATCATCATGCTCGACAACATGACCCACGATGACATGGCTGCCGCCATCGAGCTTATCGCCGGCCGCGCCAAGACCGAGTGCTCGGGCAACGTGGATGCCAGCAATATCCGTGCTCTGGCCGATCTGGGCGTCGACTTTATTAGCTCGGGAGCGCTGACGCACTCTGCGCCGATTCTCGACCTCTCGCTTAAGCACCTGCGTCTGCTGGACGGTAAATAATGGACGCCCGCGAGCGTCGCCGTGCCATCATGGCCGTGCTCGAGGGGGCCAAAGATCCTGTCTCGGGCAGTGCGCTTGCCCGTGAGGTGGGCGTGAGCCGTCAGGTTGTCGTGCAGGACATTGCCTTACTGCGTGCCGATGGGCACGACATCGTGGCCACCAATCGCGGCTACGTGTTGCAGGCGGCTCCGAGCAGCCCGGCGGTGCCCACGCGTCTGGTCAAGGTGCACCATGGCGTGGAGCAGGCGGGTGACGAGCTCACGAGTATCGTCGACGCGGGCGGCGCCGTGCTCAACGTGATCGTCAACCACCGCGTGTATGGCAAGATCACGGCCGACCTGGACATCCGCAACCGACGCGATGTCGAGCGCTATCTTGAGGGCATTGCCAGCGGCAAGAGCTTCCCGCTGCTGACGGTGACGAGCGGCTACCACTTCCATCGCATCGCGGCGGAAGACGAGCAGACCCTCGACGAGATCGAGGCCATGCTCAAGGAGAAAGGCTACCTTGCCGATTTAATGCCCTACGAGGATGATTTGTCCTAGAACACATGCAAAAGGAGGCCTCCGCGGCGATGCGGAGGCCTCCTTTTTTGTGCACGGTGTACTTGTGAGTGTGCAAGTGGGGGGAGTTGTTACTCCTCGACGATCTCGGTGATCGCGCCGGCGGGGCAAGCGTCCTGGCAAGCGCCGCAGGCGACGCAGGAGTCCTCGTCAGCGACGGTAGCGACGTCCTGGAGCTCCAGAACGCCAGCGGGGCAGGAGTCGACGCAAACGCCACAAGCGATGCACTCGTCGGCATCAATTACGGGATGAGCCATGGTAGTTTCCTCTCTGTTGACCGACGCTACAGGCGATGCGCGCCGGTTTGATTCGGGCAAAAACATACCACGGGAGCGACCGTTTGCAATACCCTCTGACCGGCATCTTCATACCGTTCGCCGAGTATGCCACGGCTTACTAAAAAACATGCAGGTGAGGCCGTTGAGCTGCGCAAATGTTAGCTACAGGTGACTTGAAATATAGGGCGATTGAGCGTGCTTGTGGAAAGCGCATCCCATTATTTGGCCGAAAAACGGGTCGAACTTTCCCCAGGGAAGCCCGGGGCCGCCATGTGCGCTCCCAAGCCCAAACCTCAGCCATCTCTACATAGATCTCAATAGATCTGCCGAGAACTCAAACAGTGCATCTACCTGCGCATTTGAGAACCTAAACTCTCAGAGATAAGAAATCTTATATGAATTGACTTAGATTTTGTATATTCCGGCCCATAAGGGGATACACTACATCCTGAAAGACAAGCCGAAGCGCCACACGACAGACCGTCGAGGCGGCGCGAACGCAAAAGAGAGAGGGAATTTCTAATGGGCAAGATTCTTGGTATCGACCTTGGTACTACTAACTCCGCTATGGCCGTCCTCGAGGGCGGTTCTCCGACCATCATCGTGAACGCCGAGGGCGACCGCACCACCCCGTCCGTCGTGGGCTTCCGTGCCGACGGCGACCGCGTCGTGGGTAAGGCCGCTAAGAACCAGGCTGTCACCAACCCCAAGAACACCGTGTTCTCCATCAAGCGCTTCATGGGCCGCAAGTACTCCGAGTGCACCTCCGAGCTCAAGACCGTGCCGTATGAGGTCAAGGAGGGCCAGGGCGGCCGTGCCGTCGTCGACATCGAGGGCAAGGATTACACCGCCGAGCAGGTGAGCGCCATGGTGCTCGCAAAGATGAAGGCCGACGCCGAGAAGTACCTGGGCGAGACCGTCACCGACGCCGTCATCACCGTCCCGGCCTACTTCAACGACGCCCAGCGTCAGGCCACCAAGGACGCCGGTAAGATCGCCGGCCTCAACGTCAAGCGTATCGTCAACGAGCCGACCGCTGCTGCTCTGGCCTATGGCCTGGACAAGCAGGGCTCCGACCAGCGCATCCTGGTCTTCGACCTGGGCGGCGGCACCTTCGACGTCTCCATCCTCGACCTCGCCGACGGCGTGTTTGAGGTTCTGTCCACCTCGGGCGACAACCACCTGGGCGGCGACGACTGGGATCAGCGCGTCATCGACTGGATGGCTGACAAGTTCCAGCAGGAGAACGGTGTCGACCTGCGTCAGGACCCCATGGCCCTGCAGCGCCTGAAGGAGGCCGCCGAGAACGCCAAGAAGGAGCTTTCCGCCGCCCAGCAGTCCACCATCAACCTGCCGTTCATCACCATGAACCAGTCTGGCCCGCTGCACCTCAACTACACTCTGACCCGCGCCGAGTTCGAGAAGATCACCCGCGACCTGCTCGAGCGCTGCAAGCAGCCTGTCACCAACGCCCTGCGCGACGCTAAGCTCAAGCTCTCCGATCTGACCGAGGTCATCCTCGTCGGCGGCTCCACTCGTATGCCCGCCGTCCAGGAGCTCGTCAAGACCATGACCGGCAAGCAGCCCAACATGTCCGTGAACCCCGACGAGGTCGTTGCCGACGGCGCTGCCGTCCAGGGCGGCGTGCTCACCGGCGACGTCGAGGGCATCCTGCTGCTCGACGTTACCCCGCTGTCGCTGGGTGTCGAGACCATGGGCGGCATCATGACCAAGATGATCGACCGCAACACCACGATCCCGACCTCCAAGACCGAGGTCTACTCCACCGCTGCCGACAACCAGACCAGCGTCGAGATCAACGTGCTCCAGGGCGAGCGCGAGCTTGCCCGCGACAACAAGTCGCTCGGTAAGTTCCAGCTGACCGGCATCCCGGCTGCCCGCCGCGGCGTGCCGCAGATCGAGGTTACCTTCGACATCGACGCCAACGGCATCGTCAAGGTCTCCGCTAAGGACAAGGGCACCGGCAAGGAGCAGCAGATCACCATTTCCGGTTCCACCGCTCTGTCCGACGACGAAGTCGATCGTATGGTCAAGGACGCCGAGGCTCATGCCGAGGAGGACAAGAAGCAGAAGGAAGAGGTCGAGGTCCGCAACCAGACCGACAGCCTGTGCTACTCCACCGAGCAGACCCTCAACGAGCTGGGCGACAAGGTTTCCGCTGACGTGAAGTCCAAGGCCGAGGCCGCTATCGCCGACGCCAAGAAGGCGCTCGAGGGCTCTGACGTCGAGGCTATCAAGGTCGCCGGCGAGTCCCTGCAGTCCGTGGCCTACGAGCTGGCCCAGGTTGTCTACGCCGACGCTCAGCAGCAGACCGACGGTGCCGCTGGCGCCCAGCCTGCCGACGATGACGTTGTCGACGCCGACTACGAGGTTGTGGACGACGAGGACAAATAATCATGTCCGCCCGTAAAGCTCGCACGGAGGCGGCCGCCGCTGGCGCCGCCCCCGTTGACTCTGAGGAGAAGGACGTGAAGATTCCCGTAGAGGCCGTTGACGATACCGAGGCCAACGAGGCCCCGGCCGCCGAGGCTGCCGAGAACCAGGTAGAGGATTCCAACAAGGAGGCGACGATGACCGAGGACGAGATGGTGGAAGCCGCTATCCGCGCCGGTGAGGAAGCCGCCGACAACGACTTTAAGCTCAAGTTCGAGCAGGCTCAGAAAGAGCTTGCCGACGTGCGCAATGAGCTCGATGCTG
Source organism: Collinsella sp. (assembly GCA_019414545.1). Lineage (GTDB taxonomy): Bacteria > Actinomycetota > Coriobacteriia > Coriobacteriales > Coriobacteriaceae > Collinsella. Next base: position 77,417 of record DXLV01000003.1, read on the forward strand.
CAGCAGAGGCTCAGAAGGCCGCCGAGGACAAGGCAAAGGACGCCACCGAGCGTACCGCCCGTCTGCAGGCCGACTGGGAGAACTTCCGTCGCCGCACCGCCAATGAGCGTATCGCCGAGCGCGAGCGCGCGACCGAGAAGCTTGTCACCGCGCTGTTGCCGGTGATTGACGATATCGAGCGCGCGATCGACCATGCCCGCAGTCAAGAGCTTTCCGACGACTTTAAGCAGTTCGTCGATGGCGTTGACGCGGTACATGCCAAGCTGCTCGACGTGTTTGCGCATGAGGGCGTTGAGTCCATCGACCCCAAGGGCGAGGCGTTCGATCCGCTCGAGCATCAGGCTGTGGGTCGCGTCGAGGACGCATCGCAGTACGACGAGACCGTCAACGATGTGTACCAGAAGGGCTACCGCATGGCGGATCGCATCCTGCGTTCCGCGATGGTGACGGTGACCTACGGTGGCGAGAAGCGCCCCGCACCGGAGCCCGAAGCGGCGCCCGAGGATGCTACGGCCGATACGGTCGAGAGCACCGAGGAGTAATTGAGAAGGGCCCCGGGGCAACACCCGGGGCCCTTTCTGGCCTAGTGCCATATGAAAGCATGAGCCGTCGTCTGCATGGGCGGCGGACGTAACAGGAGAGGAGCTACGATGGCTGCAGGCAAAACCTTCTATGACATCCTGGGCGTATCCAAGAGCGCCTCCGACAAAGAGATCAAGAGCGCGTTTCGCAAGCTCGCGCAAAAATATCACCCCGATGCCGGCGGCGACGAGGCCAAGTTCAAGGAGATCAGCGAGGCCTACGAGACGCTTTCGGACGAGAAGAAGCGCAAAGAGTACGACCAGATGCTCATGTTTGGCGGCATGCCGGGCGCGGGCGGCGCGTATGGCGGCGGCTACGGTGCCGGCGCGGGCGCCAGCGGCTGGGGCGATATCTTCGACAGCATCTTTAGCGGCAACGGCGCTTGGGGCAGCGATTGGGGCTCGGGCTTTGCCGGGGCTGCGGGTAATGCCGGTGCCGGTGCGGGTCGCAGCCGTGCTCGCAAGGGCGGTGACCTGTCGCTGACTGTCGACGTGACGGCCGAGGACGCGTTTCGCGGCGTGACGCACAAGGTCACCTATCGCATTCCCTCGACGGGCGAGCAGCAAACCATTACGGTCTCGGTTCCCGCAGGTGCGGTCGACGGCGGCAAACTACGCTACAAGCGTCGCGGCGAGTATGGCGTTGCGGGTGGCGAGCGCGGCGACCTGGTCGTGACCACGCATGTGGAGGAGCACCCGCTGTTTAAGCGCAAGGGTGCCGATGTGACCATGGAGGTACCGATCTCGGTTTACGAGGCGGCGCTCGGCTGCACGGTGGATGTGCCCACACCCGGCGGCGCGACGGTTCGTCTGAAGGTGCCGGCGGGCACCCAGACGGGCAAGAAGTTCCGCTTTAAGGAGATGGGCGCGCCCGATGTTAAGCACCGTGGCCGCACGGGCGCGCTGCTCGTCGAGATCAAGGTGCAGGTTCCCACGAACCTGTCCGACGATGAACGCGATGCCATGACCAAGCTGCGCGAGGCCGACACGCGCGACTATCGCGAGAAGGTCAATCGTTACAAGGCGACGTACTAGGGCGGTCGCGGCGCACGCCCACGCCCGCGGGCTTATGATGGACGATAACGAGACGGAAAGGGGTCAGGTAGCATGGCCGAGGACAATAGGAATAAACCGCTGTACATGATCAGCGTGGCGGCCGAGTTGACCGGCATGCATCCGCAGACTCTGCGCGTCTACGAGTCCAAGGGCCTGGTGAACCCCCAGCGCTCGGGCGGCAACACGCGTCTGTATTCGCGTGCCGATATCGAGCGCCTGGAGCTCATCAACCAGCTGACTGACGAGGGCATCAACCTTGCCGGCGTGGTGCGCATCCTCGATATGAAGGAGCGTGCCGAGGAGCGCGAGCGCGAGAACGAAAAACTCCGCGCACGCGTGCGCCAGCTCGAGGACGAGCTGCACGAGTACAAGATGCAGAAGAAGATCACCGCCCTGGCCCCGCGCGACGGCTCGGTCAACCCCGAGCAAGTCATGCGCAAGCTGCTAGGTACGGGTAGCGACCTATAGCTCCGCCGACGCTGCCGGGCACTCATTGGGGGCAGACTTAAATGAGTGCCCGCAGAATGAGAGTGGATAATCTCCCGTTTTTGGCCTGTTTGCAGGCTCAAAGTGGGAGATTATCCACTCTCGTCATTTCGGCGTCTAAGTCTGCCCCCGGCACCCAACTCGTTCTTTGCTTTACTGAGATAAAGTGAACGTGCAGATTCGTAACCCACTCGCAACCGTTCTATGGCACGATATTGAACGAATGTATGCTATGCGCCCAAATCGTTTTGGGCAGAGTGGGAGACAGTATGGTCAAGCTGTACGAGGACGGCATCTACCTGCGCGGCGGCAGCGAGGTTGTGCCTGCGGCCGAGGCTGCCGAGCGCGGTATTACGCAGACGCCCGAGGATGCCAAGCGCGGCACCATCGCGTATTCGATCCTCCAGGCACACAATACGTCCGGAGATCCCGAGGCACTCAAGATTCGCTTCGACGCCATGGCGAGCCACGACATCACCTTTGTCGGCATCATCCAGACGGCGCGCGCCTCGGGCATGGAGCAGTTCCCGCTGCCTTACGTGCTCACCAACTGCCATAATTCGCTGTGCGCCGTGGGCGGCACCATCAACGAGGACGACCACGTCTTTGGCCTTTCCGCAGCCAAGAAGTACGGCGGCATCTTCGTTCCGCCGCACATCGCCGTCATCCACTCCTTTATGCGCGAGAACTTCGCCGGTTGCGGCAAGATGATCCTGGGTTCCGACTCGCACACCCGCTACGGCGCTCTGGGCACTATGGCCGTGGGCGAGGGCGGCGGCGAGCTGGCAAAGCAACTGCTGCGCGACACCTACGACGTCGCCTATCCCGGCGTCGTCGCCATCTACCTCACGGGTGCCCCGCGCCCCGGCGTCGGCCCGCACGATGTGGCGCTCGCCATCATCCGCGCTGTCTTTGCCAAGGGCTACGTCAAGAACAAGGTCATGGAGTTTGTGGGCCCCGGCATCGCGAGCATGACGACCGACTACCGCAACGGCGTCGACGTCATGACCACCGAGACCACCTGCCTGTCGAGCATCTGGGCCACCGACGAGGACACGCACGCGTTTTTGACCATGCACGGCCGCGGAGACGACTATCGCGAGCTCAAGCCCGCCGATGTCGCCTACTACGACGGTTGCGTCGAGGTCGACCTGTCGAGCATCAAGCCCATGATCGCACTGCCGTTCCATCCTTCCAACGGCTTTGAGATCGACGAGCTCAACGAGAACCTCGAGGACATCCTGCACGAGGTGGAGCTCGGGGCCGCCAAGATCGGCGAGGGCAAGACGCACTTTAGCCTGCTCGACAAGATCGTCGACGGCAAGCTGCACGTGCAGCAGGGCGTTATCGCCGGCTGCTCGGGCGGCAACTATGACTCCGTGGTCCAGGCTGCCCGCGTGCTCAAGGGCGCCAATACCGGCTGCGGCGAGTTCTCGCTGTCGGTCTATCCCACGAGCCAGCCCGTGGCGCTCGAACTTACACGCCGCGGCTACATCTACGACCTCATGGAGGCCGGCGCAATCGTGCGCACGGCATTCTGCGGCCCGTGCTTCGGCGCCGGCGACACGCCCGCCAACAACGGCCTTTCGATCCGTCACACCACGCGCAACTTCCCCAACCGCGAGGGTTCCAAGCCGGGTAATGGCCAGCTGAGCGCCGTGGCCCTGATGGACGCCCGCTCCATTGCGGCAACGGCTGCCAACGGCGGCGTCCTGACGCCGGCGACCGACCTGCCCGAGGACACTTGGGACGAGGCCTGCGAGTACACCTTTGACGACGCGCCGTACAAGAAGCGCGTGTACTGGGGCTTTGGCAAGGCGGAGCCTGCCGACGAGCTGGTCGAAGGCCCCAACATCAAGCCGTGGCCCGCGATGGAGCCGCTCGGCGACGACATCCTGCTCAAGGTTTGCTCCAAGATCATGGACCCGGTCACCACGACCGACGAGCTCATTCCCTCGGGCGAGACGAGCTCCTTCCGCTCCAACCCGCTGGGCCTGGCTGAGTTTACGCTGAGCCGCCGCGACCCGGCCTACGTGGGTCGCTCCAAGGAGGTCGACGCTGTGGAGAAGCGTCGCGTTGCCGGCGAGTCCGCGGGCGACCTGGCGGCGTTCGATGCCGAGCTTGCCGGTGTGTTTGAGGCGCTGGCCGGCGCGGGTGTCGCGGCCGATGCCAAGGCGACCGAGTTCGGTTCCATGATTTACGCCAAGAAGCCTGGCGACGGCAGCGCCCGCGAGCAGGCCGCGAGCTGCCAGCGCGTAATTGGCGGCCTGGCCAACATCGTCCACGAGTACGCCACCAAGCGCTATCGCTCCAACGTGATGAACTGGGGCATGGTGCCCTTCCAGATGGAGGCCGAGCCCAACTTTGAGGTGGGCGATTACGTCTTTGTGCCGGGTATCCGTGCCGCGCTCGATGGCGACCTGAAGGACATCGCCGCCTACGTGGTGCGCGCCGATGGTGCGGTCGAGCAGATTGAGCTCTACATTGCCGATATGACGGCAGAGGAGCGTGCCATCGTCAAGGCCGGCTGCCTGATCAACTACAACAAGTTCAAGGCCGCTGCCGAGTAACTCTGCTGTACGCCCCTGCCACACCTTTCCCTCGTGCTCACGCGCTTCGCGAGGGTCGCCCGAGGGAAAGGTGTGGCCGGGGCTACCGCGATGTTCTCGTTGGGTCTTGAGGGACGCCAAAAATAGACTTGCTTGATGCCGCCTCTGCTATCGGGGCGGCTTCTTTTTGTCGAAAACCACCACAAAGGGGACAGGCACCTTTGTGGTGGTGGGGACTAGCTCGATGTTGTTGTGATCGTTGAGCGGCATGTTAATGGGCGTCCCTACAGGATTTCATCCAAGCCGGGAGTCTTGGTTGTTTTGGGGATGCCGAGTTTGGATGACGCGAAATCGTCAACATTGTCCTTAATTCCGTCTTTGGTGTAGACAGTGACTATATAGGTGCTGTGCCCAAATTCGCTCTTGTCGCGTATCGCCCAGGCCTGCCAGTAGGCAGCTCCGCCTCGCTCTCTGATTTTTCCAATGCGGCGGAGTTCTGTTCGCTTTAATTTCTGGTCGCTGTCGACGGTTCGGCCGACCTCATCGGTGAGCCCGCACTGTTCAAGCAGTTTGTCGAGGACTTGGTTCATGTGACGCTCATCGGTGTTTGGAGCATAGTCGTAAGTGAGGGTGATGGAGGCAAGGGGTCGGTCATCGATCAGATAGTTCATCGCTTGAGGTTCAAGGTTGAAGTAGGGAGAACGTCCATCGACCTGACCGAGCAGCGGCAGCTTTGACCGCCAAAGCCCGGTGGGAATTGCGTCTTCGTAGAACACACCACGGCAGATAAAAGAGAGCGAGGTGGCACGCGAGCTGGCGTCGACCATTCCGCATAAATCGAAGGGCGAGGTGATACCAAGGGAAAAGGGCGTGATGACGATAAGGAAGAGCATCACGATGGGTATGGCGAGAATGGCGATGACGTTGCGACCGGTGGAATGAGGCGGCTTCATATGCGCTCCTCGAGACAAAGATCTGTTGAGGATAGGCAGAAATGGATATGTTCAGAGAGCAATTCAAGTTTAATCTCATTGCGCGAGATGGTCGACCGTTAGCGTCGAAAACCACCACAAAAGGTGCCTGTCCCCTTTGTGGTGGTGAGGAGCGCGCGGCTTCTTTTGGTAATAGTGTTAGCTGGCGGTATCATTAGTGCAGGTGGCGAAGGTTTGCATTGTGGGGTGTTTTGCCGTGAGCCGTTCTGCCCGTATTGGATTGATTGTCTTGGCGCTTGCGATCGCTGTGGTTGGCGCGGGCGCTGTCGGTATGGCATTTCTACCTGCTGCGGTGACGGAGCCGGTGGTCAAGCCTGTGACTCAATCTGTCGAACTTCTGACCGGCGACGACAAGCCCGAGACCATTACCGTTGATTTTGATGAGCAGCCGGCTGTGCTGGGTATTAGCAATTATCCGCGTATTCAGCTTGGGGCCATGCGCTATACCACGGATACAAGCCTGATCGATAGGGCGTCCGAGCTACTCAAGGGCAAAACATTTAAGCGTTGGTACGGATATGCGTCCTATCGGGCAAAAGCGAACGACATGGTTGGCGGATGCCACTCGTCCATCGAGCTGGACACTGCAAACGGCGCAAAGTTATGTGATGTCTCGTACGATCCGGGCTACGAGGGCAATGAGGGTCCGGGCATCTACATCATGGACGGCGATGTCGCCTATGTCATGGAGGGCGACCAGACCGAGCTCAACGATTTTATGGGTCAGTGTATCCAAGATGCCTATAAACAGACCTGCTTGCCTGACCCGCAGACTGCACGCGATAGTGGGTCTGCCCGTACATGGCTGTTCGAGGATGAGATGCCCTGGACCGTCGAATCGGGAAGTACGGGTTCGGCGAAGGAGTAGAGACCGCGACCACCACAAAGGTGCCTGTCCTCTTTGTGGTGGTTTTCGGTCTGTCTCGATCTGTAACATCTAGGATCAAAAATGGCTGCTAGATGTTACAGATCGAGACGGTAGCGCGCCTGGGCAGCGGCGGGCTGACATCTCAGTACCCTATCCGTAATTCACTCAGAAAATCTTATATATAGAGACTTAGATTTGTGTATAAGATCGCGTAAAGCTGGCAACAATACTTCTCGAACAACGTGAAGCCGCCCCGTAGGGCGGCCGCCCCAAGAGAGGTGATTCCATGAGAATCGATAAGCTAGCAATGACGTCGCGCGAGGCGCTGCAGACCGCCATGAGCACGGCTGCCGATGCACAGGCCGGCGCGGTGGAGCCGATCCACCTGCTGTCTGCCCTGCTCGGTGCCGGCGAGCGCAATATCTCCGTGATCATCGAGCGCATCGGTGCCGACCCGGCTCAGCTCGCACGCTCCACACAAGATGCCATCGACCATGCGCCCAAGGTGTCGGGCGAGGGTCAGCAGATGGGCCTGTCCAACGAGCTCGTTCGCGTGATCGAGAAGGCCGAGAAAAAGGCCACCAAGATGGGCGACAGCTTTGTGGTGACCGAGCATCTGCTGATGGCACTTGCCGAGGACAAGGGTGAGGCGGGTCGCGTGCTGCGTGACGCCGGCGTGACCAAGGAGCGCATCGAGCAAGTCTACGAGGAACTGCGCGGCGATGACCGCGTGACGTCTGCCGAGGACAAGACGCAGTTTGAGGCGTTGGAGCAGTACGGTCGCAACATCTGCGATCTGGCTCGCGCCGGCAAGCTCGACCCGGTCATCGGCCGTACCGACGAGATCCGTCGTACTATTCAGGTTCTGTCCCGCCGCACCAAGAACAACCCCGTGCTTATCGGCGAGCCGGGCGTCGGCAAGACGGCCATCGTCGAGGGCATTGCTCAGCGAATCGTGGCCGGCGACGTACCGAGCACCCTGCGCGACCGCGACCTCATCGAGCTCGACATGAGCGCGCTGGTCGCCGGCGCCAAGTATCGTGGCGAGTTCGAGGACCGTTTAAAGGCCGTGCTCAAGGAGGTACAGAAGTCAGAGGGCAAGGTCATCCTGTTCATCGATGAGCTCCACACCATCGTGGGCGCGGGTGCCACCGAGGGCTCTATGGACGCCGGCAACATCCTCAAGCCGGCGCTTGCCCGTGGCGACTTACACGCAATCGGCGCGACTACGCTTGACGAATACCGCAAGTACATCGAGAAGGATGCGGCGCTCGCCCGTCGTTTCCAGACCGTTATGGTGAGCGAGCCTACCGTCGAGGACACCATCTCGATCCTGCGTGGCCTCAAGGAGAAGTACGAGATCTTCCACGGCGTGCATATCACCGATAGCGCGCTCGTGGCCGCCGCCGACCTCTCCGATCGCTACATCGCCGACCGCTTCCTGCCCGACAAGGCCATCGACCTGGTCGATGAGGCCGCAAGCCGCCTGCGCATGGAGCTCGACAGCATGCCGGTCGAGATCGACGCCACCACGCGTCAGCTCACCCAGCTGCAGATCGAGGAGCAGGCGCTCATGAAGGAGACCGATGACGCCTCCAAGGAGCGTCTGGAAGCCCTGCGCCAGGAGATTGCCGAGGTCCAGGAAAAGCTCAACGTGCAAAAGGCCGGCTGGCTCAACCAAAAGAACGCCATCGACCACGTGCAGGAGCTCAAGGGCCAGCTTGACGAGGCCAAGAGCGAAGAGGAGCGCGCGACGCGCAACGGCGACCTGGGCCGTGCGTCCGAGCTGCGCTACTCTGTGATTCCGGGTCTGCAGCAGCAGATTCAGGATGCCGAGGCCGCGCTCGAGGCGCAAAAGCGGCAGGACGGCGAGGGTCTCAACGAGCAGGTGACCTCCGATGAGATCGCCGAGGTCGTGAGTGCCTGGACCGGCGTGCCCGTGTCCAAGATGATGCAGGGCGAGCTCGACAAGTTGAAGGGCCTGGAGGGCGAGCTGCATAAGCGCGTCATTGGCCAGGACGAGGCCGTGTCCGCCGTGGCCGCGGCCGTGCGCCGCAGCCGTGCGGGTCTCTCCGATCCGGACAAGCCCATCGGCAGCTTCTTCTTCCTGGGCCCCACCGGCGTAGGCAAGACCGAGCTCGCCAAGGCGCTGGCCGAGTGCCTGTTCGATGACGAGCGCGCGCTCGTGCGTATCGACATGTCCGAGTATATGGAGAAGTTCAGCGTCCAGCGTCTGATCGGTGCGCCTCCGGGATACGTGGGCTACGACGAGGGCGGCCAGCTCACCGAGGCCGTGCGCCGTCGTCCGTACTCCGTGATCTTGCTCGACGAGATGGAGAAGGCTCATCCGGATGTCTTTAACGTGCTATTGCAGGTGCTTGACGACGGCCGTCTGACCGATGGCCAGGGTCGCCAGGTGTCCTTCAAGAACACGATTATCATCATGACGTCCAACGTGGGTTCCAAGGCTATCGCCGATCTGTCCGGCAAGGACGAGGAGGAGATGCGCCATCAGGTCGACGCGGCCATGGCTCAAACCTTCCGCCCCGAGTTCCTCAACCGTATCGACGATATCGTGGTGTTCCATCCGCTCGGCATGGCGCAGATCGAAAAGATCGTCGATATTCAGCTCGCCGACGTCCGCGCACGTCTGGCCAAGGAGCGCATGACGCTTGCCATCACCCCGGCGGCCAAGCAGATGCTCGCCGTGGGCGGCCTGGACCCGGTCTTTGGCGCCCGTCCGCTCAAGCGCCTGGTCCAGCGCGAGGTCGTGGACGCCATCGCCGCCGCCATCATCGACGGTACGGTGCGCGAGGGCGATCAGGTGACGGTCGATGCCGACAAGGACGGCGGCTTTACCGTCGTGTGCGATAACACGCCGACGGCCACCTACGAGGTCCCAGACGCCGAGTAGATTTTGGGACCGGCTTAAAACCGCCCCTCATCGCAAAACGCCAAGGGCGGCGGATCCAATTGGATCCGCCGCCCTTTTTCGTGCGACAATCGATGATGTTGAACGGATGCGATGCAAGGAGATGCGCAGATGACAGACAAGAACAAGACGAACACGCCGGCGACCGATGCCGCACCCGCCGCACCCAAGCCTGCGCCTAAGCCGGCACCCAAGCCGCGCGACCCCTATATCCGCGCCGAGAATGAGGATGACGACGGCTACGATCCCTACAGCGATCGCCGCCCCGAGCGCGAGCCCCTCTTCGAAGCCGACCCCTGGCGCTAAGCAGCTCATTTGGGACGGGGCTTTTTTAGCTCCTTTTGCCGCCCTACCTGCCCGATGATTTATCTTTGCCCCAGCCGTTCGATATCTTTCGGGGGAGCGGCAGCGGAAAAACTTGCTTAGCTACTAATCAAGATGCACATCAATCTTGCTTATCTGCTAATCAAGATTTGGGACGGGGTAGCTAAAAGCCCCCGTCTCAAAAAGACTGCTCTGGGTTGTGGGCGGCTAGTCCTGGGCCTTGATGCTCGGCAGGAGGATCTGGGCGAGGTAGTCGCACTCGAGCTTGGTGGCAGCGCTAGCCTTGCCGTCTTTGCCGACCAGCACGTTCTTGATTTGGCTGTAGGTGTAGCGGTTGCCGGTCGTGAGCTCGACAAGCTCAATGGCCGTGTCCATGGGGTAGGTCGACACGGGATTCTGCGTCCGTCCGTTGATGGTCTGGGGCACCACGTACGGATAGGCGGGACCGCTGGCGTAGACGGTATAACCGTTGCCTAGGTTGGCCGCACCCAAAACCGTATCGCCCTCATCGGGCGTAAAGCTCTCGCCCTCGCGCACTGCGACGAGCGTCACAATCGGCGTATCGCTGTCGCCGGCAAGATAGATGCATAGCGTGCTGCCATTTTGCCAAGTCTCGACCTTGCCGTACCATTCGACGGGGATATCGAGCTGGTAGAGGTCGGTTGCCTTGTGACGGGCGTCGGCATCACGGGCTGCCTGTGCCTTTTGCGCGCTCACGGCATTGACGGCGGCATTGCGACGCGCAGTTGCCGCCTGCTGGAGCACCTTGGCGGTGGCGGCGGAGCTCGCGCCTCCCTCCTCGGCATATTTGGCGGCGGCATCGATCTGGTCGTCGGTTACCGTGTCGGCCGAAGGCACCTTGAGCTTAAAGGCGGCCTGGCTGCTTAGGTCCTGTCCGTCGCTCTTGATCGTGACCTGCGCCTTGGTGGTCGGCACGGTATAGACGGTGCCGTCGGACGCGATGGGGGAGGCGGCAATGGAGAGCGTGTAGTTACCGGGCAGCAGTTTGATGCCACGGCCATGCTCGTCAACATAGAGTGTTTCGCTTACGGAGGATCCGTCCACGTCCTGACCGCTCACCTGCACGGGGATCTTTGAGCCGGTGGAGCAGTCGAGCCCCGCGGCATGTACGCCAATTTGCACTGACATCATCGTGTGCGCATTGGCGGCGGCAACGGCGGCCTGCTCTTGCTGATATCCGTTCCAAGCCGCATAGCCCGCGCCGCCGGCGACGAGCGCGACGGCCACGACGCCGGCAACCATCAGATTGCGGCGCTTGGGCGACATTTTGCGATGGCGAACCTCAGCTTCGTGTGCCGAGGGAACGGACGGCAGGGGAATATCGCCCATGGCGATGGTCTCGTCCACGGCTGGTGCGGAACCCAGGCCAGGAAGCTCGCGGGTCAGCGAATCCTCGGCCGGCAAGCTGTCGAGCAAGACGGTTTCCTCGCCCGTGTCGGATTCGGGCTGATTGCCGGCCTCGCTTTCGGTACCTTCGTGACCTGCCTCATCTTCGGCAGGCTCAACGTCGTCTGCATCCTGATCATCGGACTGCGCCTCGGCTTCCAGCTCATCCTGCACATCAACGCCCGAATCGTCAAACGCAATCTCATCGAGTGAAATCCGGTCTAAGCTCTCCAAGGCCTCAGCGCAAGCTTCTGCATCTTGGGTCGCATCCTCTTGGCCCATCGTCTCATCTTTCATATATCCCCCAAGCTCAATATCGGGACAACAATGTACCCAAAAACAAGGTCATATAGAGCTGTCAGGCGATCGGAAATCTGATTTTATCTGTGCGAGAGGTTTTGAATGTGTGTGCGAATGGAATATGTGCGTGAATGCGTGCAACAACAAAAAGCCCCGGAAAGCGGGCGAATCGCTTTCCGGGGCTGCGCATGACGCGCGATTGCGGTATCGGCTAAGTTTGCCTACATTCAAATGTGGACGGAATAAACATGTTACTCGGCGTGCGCGTAATCAACCTTGGCGCGGCGAGCGGTAGCCTTCTCCCAATCGCTGGTGCCCTCAAAGACATCCTGCTTGTAGGGATTGCGGCCGAGCTTCTTGGCGCGGTAGGCGATGTAGATGATCGCGGCGATGTTGGCGACCAGTGCGGCGATCGAGACCGCAGTAGCGGCGCTGGGGTCGAGCGTGGAGTGGGTCACAAAGATGGACTCCTCCTGGAAGTACGGGAACACCTGGGCAAACATGCACCAAATAGCCAGCGTAAAGGCGCGGTTCTGGATCCAGCCGCCCTTGTTCCAGATAAAGGCGGCGACGGTGGGCGCCAGCAGCAGTGCAAAGCCGCAGAACCAGGAGTGGGTGGGCAGGCAGTTGTAGGTGTAGCAGAAGTTCCAGATGTCGTAGGCGATGATGTAGACCCAGGTCATGTCGGGCCACAGCATGTCGGTCTTGTCCTCAGAGGCGTAGACACTCCACCAACCGGTCATGCAGAAGATGTTGATGATACCGGCGATGCCGTTGAACACGTTGTTCCAGCCGGCGAGCTGCGTGGCGCCCTCGGAGGTGACCCAGGTGGACTCGCCCAGGACAAAGAAGTGATAGGCGCTCTCAAAGTCGGACACGACGGCGATCATGATGTTGATGGCGACGATCACAAACGGCCACGCGCGGAACCAATGCGCCTTGCCGATCTTGCCCCACTGGTACTTAATGGCAATGAAGCCCCAGCAACCGGCCAGCGCCGCGTATACCTTGGCGTAGTGGAACCAGCTGTTCTGGTACACATGGGTGGGGTTGGTGAGCGCCCACTCGGCACCCTGTGAGACGCCGATGGCGATAGCGACGCAGTAGATGGTCATGGCCAGCGGAGCCACGCCAAAGATGATGGCCGCGCCCAGCTTGGTGCGGCGGCCGACCTCGTTGAGCACGATCAGGCCAATAAAGACCATGGCCCAGCCGGCCCAGTGGATAAGGGTATTGCTACCCCAAACATCGAACAGCATGCTGCTCTCCTGTCACAAGCCCGCGGCCCCTCTTCTGATCGCGGGCAGTTTGGCCAAATGTCGTCAGTTCTGGGGCTTGCGCTCCTGATACTTGGCGGTATAGCCCTCGATGTGGAGTGTCGAGGCGATGATTTCCTTGACTGTCTCGTCGGGCACATCGGGGTGCGTGCGGATATACATCAACAGTCCCATGATGAGGGTGTAGAACGTCTCGTAGACATGGTCGATGCGCAGCTCATGATGGGCGACAAAATCCACCACGGTGGTGTCGCAGATGTACTGAGCCACGCGCTGAACCACGTTGTGCAAAAAGCCGCCGTAGAGCGCGCCACTGCTTGAGGTGAGCGTACTCGGCAGTTCGTGGCCGCTGGCGACCAGACGCTTAAAGAGCGGGGCGACGGTGTCGAGCGCGCCCTCGATATCGCCGACGGTGCGGCCGGCGTTCCACTGCTCGAGCTCGGAGATAAAGCCGTCGATCGCCTCGTCCATAACAGCGGTGACGGCGGCGTCCATATCGGCAAAGTAGTGGTAGAACAATGAACGCGTGCAGCCGGCTCGCTTGGTCACGGCCGATACCGATAGGTGGGACACGCCCAGCTCGGAGCTTACGGTGCGCACGGCATCGAGGATCTCGCGACGGCGTTCGTCGCCCGTCAGGCGCTTTGCCGCACTATCGGATGCGGGGACGGCATCGACCACAGAGGTATCTGCTGTTTTGCCGCCCATGTTTTGCCGCCTTCCATCCTCTTTTGCCTGACCGTTCGCCTAACAGTCTTGAATATTGTTGACGGTTCGTCAATACTATTTTTGACACAATGTCAACTAATGGCGGGTGAACGGCATGGGGGCATGTCCGGCCTGCAAAAAAGAGGGGCGCTGCGGCCTCGTCGGGCTGCGGCAAGAGAAGGGACAACCATGATTCTCAACGGACCGGGAATTAGCTACACCGAGCCTGACATCGGTTCGGAGTTCGTGCCGCCGCTGCCGGAGCATCCGCGCGAGGCCATCGTCAAGCTGTGCGAGCACTGCACCAACCGTCTGCTGCATCGCGACGAGCTGCTGGGCTACGAGTACTGGTCGTTTGCCGAGGCCGCAACCGACGAGCAGGCCGAGGTACTCTGCAAGATGAAGATGCGCCGTCCCTATACGCTGCCCGAGATGGTCAAGCTCACCGGCATGCCCGAGGCCGATATCGAGAAGATGCTCGACGACATGAGCTACACGGGTCTGCTCGAGTACAACTGGGAAAATCCCGAGCGCGCCAAGCAGTGGGTGCTGCCCATGCTGGTGCCGGGTTCCGCCGAGTTCCTCAACATGCGCGTGAGCCAGCTCGAGGAGCACCCGGTCTATGCCAAGTTCTTTGAGCAGGCGTCCAAGGGACCGCTGTCCAAGGCCACGCCGATGGTGCCGCCCGGAGGCGCCGGTATCGGCATGCACGTCATTCCGGTCGAGAAGGCCATCGATGCCGCGAGCACGTCGGTGCCGATCGAGCATATCGAGCATTGGCTCGACAAATACGATGGCAAGTATGCCGCCAGCACCTGCAGCTGCCGCGCGAGCCGTCGCGTGATGGGAGAGGGCTGCGCCGACGACCCGGCCGATTGGTGCATCGCCGTGGGCGATATGGCCGACTACGTGGTCGAGACCGACCGTGGCCATTACGTGACGCGCGACGAGGTCTACGACATCCTGCGCCAGGCCGAGGACAACGGCTTTGTGCACCAGATCACCAACATCGACGGCGAGAACAAGATCTTCGCCATCTGCAACTGCAACGTCAACGTGTGCTACGCCCTGCGCACCTCGCAGCTGTTCAACACACCCAACCTGTCGCGCTCGGCCTATGTCGCCAAGGTCGAGAAGGACAAGTGCGTGGCCTGCGGTCGCTGTGTTGAGGTGTGCCCGGCTGGTGCAGCCAAGCTGGGCCAGAAGCTCTGCAGCAAAAAGGCCGGCGGACAGGTGCCCGAGTATCCGCGCCAGGAGCTGCCCGATGCCACCAAGTGGGACCACACCAAGTGGTCGCCCAACTACCGCAACGACAACCGCATCGAGACGCATGAGTCCGGCACCGCTCCCTGCAAGACGGCCTGCCCCGCGCACGTTGCCGTTCAGGGCTATTTGAAGCTCGCGGCTCAGGGTCGCTATGACGAGGCCCTAGCACTCATTAAGCGCGAGAACCCGCTGCCCGCTATCTGCGGCCGTGTGTGCAACCGCCGCTGCGAGGACGCCTGCACCCGCGGCCGTGTGGACGCCGCCGTGGCTATCGACGAAGTCAAGAAGTTTATCGCCCAGCGCGATCTGGATGCCGCGACCCGCTATGTCCCACCTGTGGTGACCCCGACGCGTGCCGGCGGCTTCGATCAGAAGATCGCCATCATCGGTGCCGGTCCGGCCGGCCTGTCTTGCGCTTTCTACCTGGCCGAGAAGGGCTACAAGCCCGTCGTGTTCGAGAAGAACGAGCGCCCGGGCGGCATGCTCACTTACGGTATTCCCAGCTTTAAGCTGGAAAAGGACGTTATCGAGGCCGAGGTCGAGGTTATTCGCCTGATGGGTGCCGAGTTCCGCTATGGCGTAGAGGTCGGCCGCGATGTGACGCTCGACGAGCTGCGCGAGCAGGGCTTTAAGGCCTTCTATGTTGCCATCGGCTGCCAGGGCGGACGCCTTGCCGGCATTCCGGGCGAGGATGCCGAGGACGTGACCGTGGCCGTCGACTTTTTGCGCGAGGTCAACAGCGGCAAGATTGACGCGCCGCCCGGGCGCACCATCGTGGTGGGCGGCGGCAACGTGGCCATCGACGTCGCGCGCAACGCCTGCCGTCTGGGTTCCGAGCACGTTGAGATGTTCTGCCTGGAGAGCGAGGCCCAGATGCCTGCCAGCGAGGAGGAGCGTCGCGAGGCCATCGAGGACGGCGCGCACATTAGCTGCGGCTGGGGC
The DNA here is from genome assembly GCA_019414545.1 of Collinsella sp. Taxonomy (GTDB): domain Bacteria; phylum Actinomycetota; class Coriobacteriia; order Coriobacteriales; family Coriobacteriaceae; genus Collinsella. The sequence continues at coordinate 93,105 of DXLV01000003.1, forward strand.
CCCAAGGAGATTCACCTGGACGAGGCCGGTCGTGTGTGCGGTATCACCTTCAAGCGCTGCACGCGTGTCTTTGACGACGAGGGCCGTTTTGCGCCCGAGTATGACGAGAACGACTTGCGCCGTGTCGATGCCGACCGTGTCGTCATGTCGATTGGCCAGTCCATTGTGTGGGGCGACCTGCTGGCTGGCTCCAAGGTGGAGCTCGGCCGCGGCCAGGGTGCCCTTGCCGATCCGCAGACGTACCAGACCGCCGAGCCCGACATCTTTGTGGGCGGCGACGTCTACACCGGTCCCAGCTTTGCTATCGACGCCATCGCCGCCGGTCACGAGGCCGCCGTGTCCATCCATCGCTTTGTGCAGCCGGGCTCCACGCTCACCATCGGCCGCAACCAGCGCCGCTACACCGCGCTTGACCGCGACGATGTTGTGATTGAGAGCTATGACAACGCGAGCCGCGAGGTGGCACGTGTCGACCGCGAGCGCGAGAAGGCTGCGCCCTTTAGCGAGTACGTCGAGACCTTTACCGAGGAGCAGGTGCGCGCCGAGATCGCTCGCTGCCTGGGCTGCGGTGCCTCGATCGTCGACCCCAACAAGTGCATCGGCTGCGGCCTGTGCACCACCAAGTGCGCGTTCGATGCCATCCATCTGGATCGCGATCGCCCCGAGTGCTCCACGATGGTCAAATACGAGCAAAAGCTCCCGAGCCTTGGCAAGTATGCTTTAAAGCGTGCAATCAAAATCAAGTTCGGTCGTAAATAGGTAACCATGGCGGGTAAGGGGACGGCGCAGACTAGATTTCGCTGTCCCCTTGCTTTGAGTTTGCATCGCATCAACCGTTGTTGAAAGGTTTCTACCTTGCATGAATTGGGAATCGTTTATCACATTATTCGCGATGTTGAGAACGTGGCGCGCGCCAATGGCGTGCGTCGCGTTTCGAGCGTCACGCTGCTGCTGGGCGAGGTCTCGGGCGTCGTTCCCGACTTGCTGCTCGACGCTTGGCGCTGGGCGGCAGATAAAAAGTCCATCACGCAGGGCGCGGAGCTTATCGTGGAGCCCGTCGAGGCCGTGACGCATTGCGAGGCGTGCGGCTGCGACTACGCGACGGTCGAGCACGGCAAGACCTGCCCCCATTGCGGTAGCGGCGAGACCTATCTGCTGCAGGGCCAGGAGGTCATGATCAAGCAGATCGAGACCCCCGACGAGGACCCGACAGACGCTGCCCCCGACGGCCTATCCGATGCCCCCGATGCCGTCGACGCCGCCAACCCCCTCCACATCGCCTAACTTAGTCGTTGGGGACGTTCTTAAACGACTAGTCATTAAAGAACGTCCCTAACGACTACTTTGCTAGAGCATATTTCTTACCATTAGTCAAGCACCATCTGTTTAAACGAAATAGCCTCAACGCGAGCACATTTGTGTCTGTTTAAAACCGGCAATAATGAACAGCGTGCTCAATTCGGTCATGTAAATAGATCAGCTATCAATCCTCAGCAGCAAATCAGCCAAAATACTGGAATGTAATCAGCTTGTAACAAAACAAGACGTTTAAACAAATAATGCTACCTTTTGCAGTTTTTCAAACAATTCTGCTGTATTTGCAGCTATACTCCATAACTGTCGTGTAGGAATTACGTAGACAAAAAGGAGGTTATGTGATGGTAAGTATTGTTCTTGCTAGCCATGGTGACTTGGCGGCTGGAATCAAGCAGACGGGCTCGATGGTCTTTGGCGATCAGCCGTCTGTTGCCGTGGTCTCGCTCGAGCCGAGCATGGGCCCCGACGACTTCCGTGCCAAGGTCGAGGAGGCAATCGCTTCCTTCGAGGACCAGGAGCAGGTGCTCTTCCTCGTTGATCTGTGGGGCGGCACGCCGTTCAACCAGATCAGCGGGCTCATCGAGGGCCACGATTCCTGGGCTATCGTCACCGGTGTCAACCTGCCTATGCTCATCGAGGCATATTCGCAGCGCTTTGACGCAAAGAACACTGCACATGCGATCGCAAAACATCTCGTGACTGAGGCTAAGGCCGGCGTGCGCGTCAAGCCCGAGTCTCTGGAGCCCGAGGAGAAGAAGCCGGCTGCGGCCGCCGCTGCTCCTGCGGGTGCCATTCCTCCGGGAACGGTGATCGGCGACGGGCACATCAAGATCGCCCACGTCCGTATCGACACGCGCCTGCTGCATGGTCAGGTGGCCACCACGTGGACCAAGCAGATCAACCCCAACCGCATCATCGTGGTCTCCGACGGCGTTGCTCACGACGAGCTCCGCAAGACCATGATCGAGCAGGCTGCCCCTCCGGGAGTCCACGCCAACGTCGTGCCTATCAAGAAGATGGCCGAGGTCGTCAAGGACACGCGCTTTGGCGACACCAAGGCGATGCTGCTGTTCGAGAACCCGCAGGATCTGCTCAGGGCCATCGAGGCCGGCGTCGACATCAAGGAAGCCAACATCGGTTCCATGGCCCACTCCAAGGGCAAGGTCGTCGTCACTAACGCTGTCGCTATGGGCGATGACGATGTCAAGACCATCGAGGCTCTCAAGGCCAAGGGCGTCAAGTTCGAGGTCCGCAAGGTTCCTTCGGATTCCTCCGAGGATCTCGACGCCATGTTGAAGAAAGCTAAGGCCGAACTGGCCGCTCAAGCATAGTAAAGGAGGGTCCGATACATGTCTGCAATCACTATTCTGCTTGTTGCGATTGTCGCGTTGCTTGCCGGTATGGAAGGCATTCTGGATGAGTTCCAGTTCCATCAGCCGCTCGTGGCATGCACGCTTATCGGTCTCGTAACCGGTCACCTTCAGGAGGGCATCCTCCTGGGCGGTTCGCTCCAGATGATGGCCCTTGGCTGGGCTAACGTCGGCGCCGCCGTCGCGCCTGACGCCGCTCTGGCCTCGGTCGCTTCTTCGATCATCATGGTGCTCGCCCTCAACGGTGGCGCCACCGATTCGGCCAAGGCCGTTACCGCCGCCATCGCCGTCGCCGTCCCGCTGTCGGTCGCTGGTCTGTTCCTGACCATGATCTGCCGTACCCTGGCTACCGCTATGGTTCACGCCATGGACGCCTGCGCCGAGAAGGGCGACTTCGCCGGCATCGAGCGTTGGCAGTACGCCGGCATCCTCATGCAGGGTGTTCGTATCGCCATCCCGGCAGTACTTCTGTGCATCATCCCGGCCGAGGCCGTTACCAACGCGCTTAACGCTATGCCCGATTGGCTGTCCGGCGGCATGGCTGTCGGCGGCGGCATGGTCGCTTCCGTCGGTTACGCCATGGTCATCAACATGATGGCCACCAAGGAGACCTGGCCGTTCTTCATCCTCGGCTTTGTCCTTGCTGCCATCCCTCAGCTCACGCTGATCGCCCTTGGCCTCATCGGCATCTCCCTTGCCCTCATCTACCTTGGCCTTAAGGATCTGGCCAAGCAGGGTGGCGGCATGGGCGGTGGCTCCGGTGACCCGCTCGGCGACATTCTGAACGATTACGAGTAGGAGGGGAGTGATACATATGGCAGAGAACAAGATTCAGCTCACCAAGGCTGACCGTAAGAAGGTTTGCTTCCGTCATCAGTTCCTTCAGGGCTCGTGGAACTACGAGCGTATGCAGAACGGCGGCTGGTGCTTCGCAATGATCCCTGCGATCAAGAAGCTCTACACC
>DXLV01000030.1:0-3469 GCA_019414545.1 Collinsella sp.
GATATTCCCCCGCAAAGCCGCAGGTAGATGGCACGCAGTTAGTTGTGGCAGTACTAAATAGCCAGTAACCTGCCAAAAAGAGACAGGCTACCTTGCACCAAAAACCGTCGCAACATTCGATGAAAATCGTGCAAACGCGAAAAATCATCGGATGTTGCGACGGTTTGATTTTAGATAGCGGTCGAGCAAAGGACCGGGGCGCCTATTCGTCGGCGAGCTGGATGCCGAGCAGACCCGAGAGTGCCAACGCCTGCTCGGCATTAACCGTCAGGCCACGCAGCTCATGGTAGTCGCCCGAGACGACAGGAGCCGCGAACGTACAACACGATACATCCACGCCGGAAAGCGGCGTCTTGAACACATCGATTCGCGTCAGGTCGCAGCCGTCCAAGCGCAATTGCCCCAGCTTTGCCCCCTGGAGTGCGGCCTCGGTCAAACGCGTGTCACGCGCAGCCATGGGGCCAATGCTTCCCTCCGAAAGGTTCGCATAGCTCAAATCGCACGATGTAAACGACACGCTCGACAGACGCGCCCTGAGCAAGTTGAGCCCCGGCGCCGAGCAGTCAACGAAGTCGCAGCGGTTGAGCCAGCAACCTTCCATGTTGCAGCGGATAAAGCGGCAACCGCGAAACACCACGTCGCGAAACGTCGAGCCGCTCCAGTCAACGCTATCGAACTCGCATGATCGGAACACGACGCCATCGAAGGTCGCGCCGTTCGCCACGTCGCAGGCAAGATCCAAATCCTCAAAAGCGGTATTGGAGACGAGCTCATCGCCCTCGGCAAAGAGGTCGATGAGCTCGTCCATGCCCATATGGCAGCCAATCCGTTCGTTTACCCGGGCAAAACCACCACAAAGGTGCCTGTCCCCTTTGCGGTGGCTTGGGGTCGCGCTACTCACCGAGCATCTCTTGGAGCTTGGCTGCCACGGCATGTCCCAAGCTCTCGTGGCTTTCGGGCATCATATGCAGATAGTCAATATCGCCCGGCTCGGCAAACTCGGCGGCATTCAAAAAGTCGCAGCCAAACTGCTCGGCCACGTGCGCATAGTACTCGCCAAAATGTTCAGATGCCTCGACGGAACGCTCGTCAAAATCGGTCATATATACATCGGCGATCTGCGGCTTGATCTTGATAGGAGCCATCAGCAGGATGCGCGGGCAAGGCGCGGCGTCGGTCCACGGAAACGCGCGGACGGCGCGAATCAGCGCCATGGCGCCACGGGCGATATCGGAAGCTGTCACGTTAAAGACCGTCTTACAGTCGTTGGTGCCCAGCATGATCACAATGGCGTCCAGCGGCTTATGAGCCTCGAGCAGCATCGGAAGCGCGCGAATGCCGTTGAGGTTAGTGTCCAGATGGCACATGTCGTCGCGTACCGTCGTGCGGCCGTTGAGGCCTTCTTCAATTACATGCCAGCCCTCGCCTAAGTCACGTTGGACCACGCCACACCAGCGCACATCCTGCGCATAGCGCACCGCGGTACCGTCGCGCATGCCCGCCGGATCGTAACCATAGGTGTTGCTGTCACCAAAGCACAGAACGTTTTTCATCGTAAGCTCCCCACTCAATAAAAAGCCGACAGGAGCAGCCTCTCCCGTCGGCTCGGTATATCGCATCACGAGCACCGTTTACAGGTACTTGCGCCAGTCGTCGTCATCCTCGTCATCCTCGGCAGCGGCCTGAGCCTGCTCGGCGGCACGGGCGGCTGCGGCGCGGGCGGCAACCTGAGCATAGGACTCCTCGTTTCGCTCGGGGAAGTTTGCCAGCACGTGCTCGAATTTGGCGAAGTCCTCGTCCCAGCGCGTAGAGGGCACGGCAAAGAAGACCTGCTTGACCTTGAAGTCGCCCGATGCGAGCTCCTTGCGGAAGAGCTCGGCCACGGCCTCTGCGTCAAAGCCGTTGTTCTCGCAGCCCCAAGCACCCACTACGAGCTTCTCGCGGCCAAGCTCATCGCAGATAGCAAGCACAAAGCGAATGCGGTCGCGCAGGGCGTCAAGCAAGGCATCGTCGCTCACGCGGTACTCCTGGCGAGCACGCTTGGCGTTGGGTGCAGCGGCGACGATCACGTCGGCATAGGCGTGCACATGCTTGCGCTCGAAGCGCACCGCGGGCACCACCAGCGCACGGTTGCGGTACAGCTCACAGTTGATGTTGCGGCGACGGTTCTCGCCGTACCATTTACGCTGCTTATCGAGGACGTTGTACAGATACGAATCGGCGCACAACGTGGCCTCCTGGCCCAGATAACCCTGAATATATCCACCGCCCGGATTGGTAAACGAGGCAAAGGCGAGCACGGCCATGTCGCAGAACTGCGCATAGCCGCGACCGTTATCGAGGATTGCCTGCGTGGCGGAGGCATCAAGCACAGTGACCTCGGGCAGGACCGGAGCGGGCTCCTCAGCAGGCGCGGACTCAACTTCGGCGATTTCCTCGGCAGGCTCCTCGACGGGCTCGGGCGCCGCCTCGGTCTCGGGCGCTGCCTCGACCTCGGCAGTCTCCGCGTTCTCGACGTCCTCGGCGACCTGCTCTTCGGGGGCCACAGCAGTCTGAACCTTGGCCTTCATCGCCGCGACAAAGCCGGTGGGCATGCCGTCAAACTCGCGAACACCGGCAAGCGAACGCTCGATATCCTTGGCGCAGGCCTCGGACACAGTCATCACATGGCGCTCGGCGGCCTTGGCACGGGCCTCGCGCTTGGGATTGGGCTGACCCGCTCGGTTGGACCTGTGGTTACGGTTCCTGTTGTCGACGTCTGCCATAAGTGGTCACCTTTCCTGTCGCTGCCGCTATCGGCTTTTCTCATCCATGATACCCCGCCGCGCACAAAAAAGACGGCCCCGAAGGACCGCCTTTCGCATCGTTTTACCGTGTCCGGCAGGAAGCATCGCAATGCCGCGCTTTAATCGCGACGGCCGAGGATGTTCAGAATGCGCAAGAACACGTTGATGATGTCCACGAACAGGTTGGATGCCATGAGCACGGCGTTGGGCAGCGTGGGCGGCACCGTCGTGGCAACATAGGTGTCGTAACCGATGAAGCCGGCGAACACCACGATCACGATCAGGTCGGTGATGGACTGCGAAACGCCCATGAACATCAGCACGATCTCGACCAGAATCGTGGCAAACAGGATGCCAAAACCAATGCCATACACACGCTGGAAGAACTTGGGGAAGGTCACGCCCAGCGCACCAAAGACAAAGGTGATGGCGGCCGTGGCGATAAAGGCGGTGTTAATGGTAGGCAGGTCGTAGTTGGCAAGACCAAACGACGCCGTCAGGCCAAAGGTGCTCGCAAAGACCACGTAGCCCACGAGTGACAGGCCCACGGACTGTTTGCTGGCAGCAGCCGACATCATGACCATGCCGACGATGGTCAAAATAAATGAGCCAAAGACCAGCGGCAAAGCGGCGCCGCTCATCATCATGCGCGCAAACGACATGGTGCTCGTAAAGTAAGCACC
>DXLV01000030.1:3479-24603 GCA_019414545.1 Collinsella sp.
GATGAGAGCAGACATGACAAGGTTGTACGCGCGCGGCGACATCTCCTTGGCACGGCTTGCGCCGGTCTCGATGGGGCCATTCTGATAGCCCTGGATATCGTTCATAATTTCGTCCTTTCAAAAAGCACCGCGACGGCGCCGTAGCTGACAAGTTTCCTGCCATTGTACCCGAACGCCACGCGTTCTTACCTGCGGCGCTCGCCCTCGAGCGTACGATCAAACGCCCAAACCCACCAACGCATCACGTGTGCCTGCGAGCCGTCCGCCCGCTCGCGCGTCTGGTCCTCCAGATACAACTCGGTCGCATGTCCGCCAAAACGAACCTTATAAGTCGCCGTACGAATGCCGTGAACCGTCAGGCCAAAACCGGTGGACGAGACAATCTCGTCAATCGTAAAGCAACGACCGTCGACCCAGCAGACGGTGACCGGCACGACCTGTCCGCCCGCGAGGATGCGAGCCACGACGTCCACATACTGCTTGTGCACGCGCCGAGTTTTGCCATCTGTCTGTCGATATTCCATGTCTCCTATTATCGAACGCATGTTTGCATATTGTAAAGCGAACAGACTGTGGTTTTGGGGTGTTGGGGCGCGCGCATGTGTCCGCATGGCGTGTTAGCAAAAAGAACACCCGCGGTCAACAGGGATAATATTCAATTTTAGTGCCAAAAAATTCACTGCTCCCATCAGAACTCGGTAAAGAAACCCGCAGGAGGTGATACGATTTATCATGTTTCTGTAACGTGCCTGCAAACTTCGAGAAAGCCCATATATGGACGTAACGTTCTCAACCTTCCTCGGCCAACTTGTGTCGAACCCAGTCCTTGCCGTCACCGTGATCCTCGCGCTCGGCGCCATCTTCGTCAATGGATGGACCGACGCACCCAACGCCATCGCGACCTGCGTCACTACGCGTTGCATGCCCGCCCGCGCCGCCATTCTCATGAGTGCCGCATTCAACTTCCTCGGCGTGCTCATCATGACGCACTTTAACGCGAGCGTCGCCAACACCATCTCCCATATTGTCGACTTTGGCGGAAACAGTACCATGGCGCTCGCCTGCCTGTGCGCGGCGCTGTTCTCCATCGTCGTCTACGGCGCCACAGCGTCGCGTTTTGGCATCCCCACCTCGCAAAGCCACAGCCTTATCGCCGGCCTGACCGGTGCCGCTATCGCCCTCGGCGGTGCGAGCAGCGTCAACGTCCACGAGTGGATGAAGGTCATCTACGGCCTGGCGCTCTCCATCGGCCTGGGCTTTGTCATGGGCTGGGTCCTGTGCAAGCTCGTCTCGATTCTTTTCGCCGCCGCCAACAGGCGACGTGCCAATGTCTTCTTTAAATACGCTCAGATCGCGAGCGCTGCGGCCATGAGCTTTATGCACGGCGCGCAGGATGGACAGAAGTTCATCGGCGTGCTCTTTTTAGGCGTGGCCTTTGCCAGCGGCCAGACGAGCGTCGGCGATGCCGGCATCCCCATCTGGATTATGCTGCTATGCTCGGCCACCATGGGCATCGGCACCAGCGTGGGCGGCGAGCGCATCATCAAGTCCGTTGGCCAGAGCATGGTCAAGCTCGAAAAGTACCAGGGCTTCTCCGCCGACCTGGCGGGCGCCGCGAACCTGCTGCTTGCCACCCTTACCGGCATCCCCGTGTCCTCCACGCACATCAAGACCTGCGCCATCATGGGCGTCGGCGCCGTCAAGCGCCTTTCGGCCATCAACTTCGGCGTCGTCAAGGACATGATGTTCACCTGGTTCTTCACCTTCCCCGCCTGCGGACTCATCAGCTTTGTCATGGCCAAGCTGTTCATGATGTTCATCTAGTCAAAACGAGCGTCCATCCGGACCGCAAAACTTCGCCCACCCGTCTTCGCCTCGAAAGGACCCACTCATGGCAAAGAAACCCGATTCGTTCTACTTTGACAACTACGTCGCCTGCGCCGACCTTGCCGTCCAGGCCGCCGAGCTGCTTACCAAGATTTTCGAGAACTTCGATCCCGCGAAGATTCACGATATGCTCGACAAGATGCACGCGATCGAGCATGCGGCCGACAAGAAGCACCATGAGCTTGAGGACGCCCTGCTCACGGCCTTTATCACCCCGCTTGAGCGCGAGGACCTGGATCTGATGAGCTGCTCGCTCGACACCGTGCTCGACCGTATCGAGGGCGTCGTGCAGCGCGTCTACTTCACCAACATCCAGAGCATCCATCCCGACGCCATCGTCATCGCCCACAAGGTGACCGACGCCTGCCGCGCCATGAAGGACCTTATGGTCGAGCTGCCTAACTACCGCAAGTCCAAAACGCTGCGCGAGCTCGTCATCCAGATCAACACCATCGAGTCCGAGGCCGACGAGCTCTATATCAACGCCATGCGTAACCTGCACGTTAACGGCAAGGACCCGCTCGAGGTCATCGCTTGGCGTGACGTGTACGCCTTCCTGGAGTACTGCGCCGACTGCTGCGAGAATGTGGCCGATGTCGTGGATTCGATTGTCATGAAGAACAGTTAATTGGGGGTACATGTCCCACCGGTCGCGGGCCCGGCCACTAATAACCTTTTTCACTCCGGCTGCAAGCAGAGTCGTTCAAAAGGTTATTAGTGGCCGGGCCCGCTCCCTTATGCACCACCATTGGGAACTTTGGCTGATAGATTTAGCGCGACGGGGGTTTGGCTGAAGGGACCTTTGGTATCCGTTCGGACACTTTGGCCCTTGATGAGCGTTTGGCTGATTGCTGCTTTGGGTACTCTTTGGGTTACTTTTGGTTTGTTTGATTTTTAATTTTAGGAGGGCTTGTATGTCTTATTTGGATCTGGCTCGTGGTCGGTATTCTTGTCGTTCTTTTGAGGACCGTTCTGTTGAGCAGGCTGTGGTGGATGCCATTGTTGAGGCTGGGCGTATTGCTCCTTCTGCTTGTAATAATCATCCAGCCCGTGTGATGGTGCTGGATACGCCTGAGCTGTTGGAGAAGGCTGCTGCTTGTCAGCCTCGGTTTGCTCGTGATGGGTCTATCTTTGGAGCTCCGCTTGTCTTCCTTATTTGCAGCGTTACCGATGATGCTTGGGTGCGCCCGTATGACCAGATGAATTCCAGTGAAATCGATACGTCCATCGTGTGCGACCAGATGATGATGGAGGCCACCGAGCAGGGCCTGGGAACGTGCTGGGTATGCCATTTTAAGCCTGAGGTGGCACAGGAGCAGTTCAATCTGCCCAAGGGCGTCTATCCCTATCACATGCTCGTCTGTGGCTATCCCGCCGACCACATCGCAGACCCCGAGCATCGCGAGGCCCGCACTATTCCCCTCTCCAACTTCCTCCTCAAGTAGTTTTTAGACATACCTTAAAATCTACCTTTTACCACGCGCCCTTCGCCGAGTTCTGTCCTATCGCATGCAGAGCTCGGCGTTTTGTTTCCCAACCCGTATACAGCCACAAAAAAGGAGCCCGCAGGTGCGAGCTCCTCTTAAGGACACTAGATTGTAGCTCTGATGCTAGTCCAGGTCGTCGGCGGCAAAGTTGTCGATCGGGGCGAAGGGATCGGCCACGGGGACAACCGGGTCAGCGACGGGCAGCGGCTCAGCGGGAACAGCCACCGCAGGAGAAGCGGCAGAACCGACCGGCGTGGAGGCCATGAGGTCGGCCGGGAAGGAGTTCTGGGCATCGTCCATGAAGTGCTGGATGAGCTTGAGGTACTCGGCCTTGAACTCCTCGCGGGAAGCCTTGAGACGATCGATTTCCTCGAGCTCGGCCTGCTTCTCGGTCAGAGCCTGGCGGATAACCTCGCGGGCCTTAGCGTCAGCCTCGTTGCGGATACGCTCAGCGTTCTCGTTGGCATCGTTGACGATGGTCTCAGCGGTCTGCTGGGCAGCGATCAGGGCAGCGGAAATCTGGCGCTCCTGAGCGGAGAAGTCAGGGGCAGGAGCAGCCACGGGGGCGGCAGGAACGGCTTGGGCGGTGGCATCCTGAGCCTGGGCAAGCTGAGCCTGCGCATCGGCAAGCTGCTGCTCGGTAGCAGTCAGGCGACCCTTAAGGTCGACGATCTTAGCGAGCATAGCGTCAACCTCGGAGGACAGCGTCTCCAAGAAGACGTCGACCTCGGCGGGATCGTAGCCACGCTTGGCCTCAGAGAAAGTCTGAGCCTGGATGTCTGCAGGGGTAATAGCCATAACAAGTCTCCTTTTTCATCGCCTCGGCGCTACACGCCCGACGTAAGTTACAAAGTCAGTTCTATACGAGTATACCTATAAGAAGCTGCAGAACCAGCCTCTGCACCAACTGCAACGCAATAATCGCAACGACCGGCGAAAAATCGATACCGCCCATCGGCGGAATGAAACGACGGAACAGGTTGAGCCACGGACCGCACACGCTATCGAGCACCGCAGCAATATCCTGAAGTAAACCACCCTGCTTCATGGGAATCCACGTCATAAAGCAGTAGACGACAATGAGCGTGGAATAGAAGTTGAACAGCGTGTTGACCAGCTGGACGATAGTGTAGATGTTGATGGGAATCTCCTCGTCTTGTCTTTACTTAAGGTAGCCGTCGGCACGAAGCTTCTTGAGATCGGAATCTTTGACCTCGCAACCGGCGGGCAGCACCATGAACACGCGGTCGCCTACCTCCTTGACCGTGGCGCCCAGACCGCAGGCAAAGCCGTAAGAGAAGTCCAAGACGCGCTTGGCAACTTCGGTGCGTACGCCCACAAAAATCAGTGCGACAGGCTGCTTGGTGCGAACGCGGCGCACCACGGTCTCCACGTCGTCATAGCTCTCGGGGCGCAGGACATAGGCCGGCAGTTGCGGCGTGGCGTTGATGATATTGCTCGCATAGGCCGAGGCATCGCTCGGTGCAGGCGCGGGTGCAGCGGCGGCACGGGCGCGGGTGTTCTCGGCGTAGCTCGACGGCGTGTCATAGGCACCAGGACGATAACCGCTCGCAACACTGTCCTGCGAGCGCGAAGGCGGGTTATACGTCGTGGCATGGCGGGAGTCATCGCCGACCAGCTGACCGGAGCGCGTATACACGGCAACCGACTCAGCTTCACCGCGGCGCGTCTGACCAAGCAGGCCGTTGCTCGGCTCGTCTTGGGTGTAGAAGCCCTCGCCCGAAGCACCGCCGTAGCCGTTGCCCTGATAACTATCGTCATAGCCGTCATCGTAGCCGTAGTCGTCGTCCTGGCCATAACCCTGGTCGTAACCCTGCTGGCCGCCCAGGTGCATCTTATTTTTAATCTCGTCAAGGAAGCCCATGGTTGTGTCCTCTCGCGGTTTAGTGCAGGCGCCCCGATAATCAGTGCGCACTTCAGAGCCTTATTTTACTGCAAACTCCGGGCTAAATACTACCCTGCCCAGGCGAACGAGCGTAGAGCCCTCCTCAAGGGCAGGCTCAAAGTCCTCGCTCATGCCGCAGGAAAGCTCAGGCAGGTTCAAATCGGGATGCGCCGCCTCCAGCTCATCCCTCAGCTCACGAAGCCCCGCAAAGGTGCGGCGTGCCACATCCTTATTCCCCCGGGGCGCCATAGTCATAAGCCCCTGCACGCAAATTCCCTCAAGCTCCGCAAGCTCACCCGCGGCGGCGCGAATCTCATCGGGCGAAAAGCCTCCCTTCGACTCCTCACCACTCACATTGACCTCAATGAGCACACGCTGGGGGCCGGCGAGCTCGCCTGCCTCAATCTTGCGGATAGCACGGCTCGAGATCGCCTGCGCCAGATGCAGCGAACCCACCGAGTGAATCAGCTCGGCTGAGCCCAGCACCGCATTGATCTTATTGGTCTGCAGGTTGCCGATCATATCGAAGCGCACCTCGGGCAGCTCCGGATGCTCCGCCAGACCCGTGAGCTTGCGAACCAGCTCCTGCGGGCGGTTCTCGGCAAAATGGCGATACCCCGCCTGGATGGCAGCAACAGTCTCATCGACACCAACGGTCTTGGACACGGCAATGAGGCGCGCGGCGTCGTGGGGGCGGCCCGCGCGATCGAGCGCCGCATAAAAACGTTCCAGAATCTGCTCGCGGCGAGCGCGCATCAAATCCAAATAGTTATCCATTGCTAATCGCCTCCGCTGACAGCCAAACAAGTAGTCCCATGCTAACGCAAGAGCGCGGCCCCGCATGTGCAAGGCCGCGCTCACTTAGGTATTTACAATCTTTCGACGAACGGGGCTACTTACTCCTCGTCGTCCTCGCCATCGTCCTCGTCCTCAAGATGATCGAGCAGGTAGCGAAGACCCTCGCTGACCTCGTTGGCGGGCACCTTGGCAACGTAGCGCGCGTCGACGGCGGGCCTCATGATAACACCCTCGCCCGAAGGCACGCGCATGCTCTCGAGCTCGTCCTCATCAGTGCGGGCGATATCGCCGGCGTTCATACGCTGACCAGTCAACAGGAAGGTCAGACGGCAAGCGGCATCGATGGAAATCGAAGCGATGCGATCGAGGTAGCGCGAAACCATGATGGCGCGGCGCAGGTCGTCATAGTTGCTGTCGTCGTCCATAAAGTCGCCCGTATCCATACGGTTAAAGGTGCGGAAGAACTTCTCGTAGGCAGCGCGCACTGGCTCGTCCTCGACGGCCAAGTTGCAGATGATGGACATGTCATTGGTGACGAGCGCAGAAAGCGAAGAGCCCAGCACCTGGTAAACAGCTTCGGCCTCGGCCTCAACCGTACCGACGAGCTCCTGGGGCAGCGAGATGTCGGCCTTGACCATGTGACGCGTGGCGCGGCAGATCTGGCGAACCTTATCGGTCATGCGCTGCAGGTTAAAGTCGACGTAGATAATCGTCTGCAGCAAGCGGAAGTCGGAGGCGACCGGCGACTGCGTGGCGATCAGGTTGTAGCACACGGCCTCCAAGTTGGCGCAGCGCGCGTCAATCGAAAGCGTGCGCTTCTTGGTCTTGGTGGCGAGCTTGCGGTCGTCGGTCACATAGGCCTTAACGGCATCGTGGAGGGCCAGATCGACGGCCTCGTAGATGCTCAGCATCTCGTGGCGGGCCTCGATGAGCTGACGGGAAAACAGTTTACGCATGGTTCACTCCAATCAGTTGGGTGCGGTCATGCCGCCCGCACAGTGAATACGCACCGGACCAGGTCCGATCGGCTTGGGACTAGTCGCACCGATCAGCCAAAGCGGCCGGTGATATAGTCTTCCGTCCGCGAGTCCACCGGGCTGGTGAAGATCGCGTCGGTTTGACCATACTCGATGAGCGTGGCAGGCTCACCGGCAACTTCCTGCAAGAAGAATGCGGTGTAGTCGCTGATACGAGCTGCCTGCTGCATTGAATGCGTGACGATGATGATCGTCATCTCGGGCGCCAGCTCGGCCATCAAATCCTCGACCTTAGAGACGGACGTGGGGTCGATGGCGGAGCAGGGCTCGTCCATCAGGAGGACATCGGGTTGCACCGCAAGCACGCGCGCGATGCACAGACGCTGCTGCTGACCGCCCGAGAGCGCCAAACCATCCTTGTTGAGCTGATTGGATACCTCTTTCCAGAGGTTGGCGCGCTTGAGCGATTCTTCCACGATGTCATCGAGGTCGCTTTTGCTAGTCACGCCCTGCAGACGAGGGCCAAAGGCGACATTCTCGTAGATGGATTTGGGAAACGGGTTGGGCTGCTGAAAAATCATGCCCACGCGGCGACGGAGGTCGACCGGGTCGACGCCCTCGGCATAGATATCGTTGCCGTCGAGCGTCATGGTGCCCTCGACGCGCGTACCCTCGATCAGGTCATTCATGCGGTTGATGCAGCGCAAAAACGTCGACTTACCGCAGCCCGAAGGGCCAATGAAGGAGGTGATGGCGTTTTTAGCGATGTTGAGGTCGAGCCCCGTCAGCGCATGAAAGTCACCGTACCAAAAGTTGAAATCCTTGGCCGTAATGGCCGCTTGCTCCAGCGTGGGAGCGGACTGATAAACGGACATGGGACTCCTTAACTAGCGACGCTTGCGCGACAGGAAGCGCGCAAACAGGTTGAAGGCCAGAATGATCACCATCAGCAAGAGCGCGGTGCCGTAGGCTGCGTTCATGTTGATGCCGTCGTTGGCAAGCAGGTACAGGTGAACGGTCATGGGGCGGCCGGAATCGAGCGGCGAGATAGGTAGATTGATGGCCTGGCCCATGGTGTAGAGCACCACGGCGGTCTCGCCAATGGCACGGCCGATGGCAAGGACAATGCCCGTGGCAATACGGCCAAAGGCAGAAGGAAGCACAATCTTGGAGACAACCTGCCACTTGGTGGCGCCCAGGCCATACGCGCCCCAACGGATATAGCGCGGAACGGCGCGAATGGCCTCTTCGGTGGTGCGCATGACGATGGGAAGCATCAAGAGCGCGAGCGCCAGAGCGGCCGAGACCATCGAAAGGCCCAGACCCATAGCCTCGACAAACAAGGCGTAGCCAAACAGGCCCATAACGATGGAGGGCACCGAGGCCAAAGCGTCAGCAGCGTAGCGAATGAGCTCAACGATCTTGCCCTGCTTGGCGTACTCGGCCAGATAGACGGCTGCCAGCACAGCGATCGGCGTGCAGATAAGCATGGCGAGCGCCGTCACATAGACGGTCGAGACGATCGTGGGCCAAATACCGCCCTCGGCGTTGACGCCCTGGGGCCAACCGAAGATAAAGTCGAGCGAGATGTGTGGCAGGCCGTTGATGACCACGTAGGCGATGATAGCGACCAGCACCAGCGTGGTGATGTATGCCGCGGCACGGAACACGCCAAGCATGATCTTGTTGGACAGGTCCTTGTTGATGCGGCCCTTCTTGCCGTGGGAAAGGGCACGCTTGATGCGCTCGCGCGACGAGGTCGTATCGACCGTCGTGTCAACGGAATCGGACATAGCCTACCCCCTCTTCTTCTTGGAAACCAGGCGGACGATGCCCACCAGCGTGGCGGAAATGATAAACAGGACCACGCCCATGCCGAACAGCGCCGAGCGATGCAGACCCGAGGAATAGCTCATGTCGAGCGCAATCTGGCTCGTGAGCGTCGAGATGGGGCTCGCAATGCTGTCGGGAATAACCGGGGCGTTACCCACGACCATGAGCACGGCCATGGTCTCGCCGATGGCACGGCCCATACCCAGCACGATGGCATCCACGATACCCAGCTTGGCGGCAGGTAACACGACCTTATAGATAGTCTGCCACTTGGTGGCGCCCATGGCATACGATGCCTCGCGAATGCCCATGGGAATGGAATTGAGAGCATCGATGGTAAGCGTCGTGATGGTGGGCACGATCATAATGGCGAGCACGAACCACGCCGTCAGCGCGCCAAAACCAAGACCGCCGGTCAGTTGTGCGATAAACGGGCGGATGATGATCATGCCAAAGAAGCCATAGATGATAGAAGGGATGCCGGCCAACAGGTCAACGGCAGGGCTGATGAGCTTGCGCACGCGCTTGCTGGCGATCTCGACCAGATACACGGCCGTGCCCACGCCTAGGGGCACACCCATGGCGAGCGCGCCGACGGTCACCAGACCCGAGCCGGCAAGCAGCGACACGATGCCGTAGTGACCCTCAGAGGGCGCCCACGTAAAGCTAAAGAAGTCCGCCAGACCGATGTCGGTAAAGACGGGCAGCGCCGAGTACGTGGTAAAGACAAAAATCAGGATGACGGTAACAACCGCCAAGAACGCGCAGGCAAAAAAGATCCACTGCAGCGCCTTCTCCTTGATATAGGTGCTGCGCGATACGAGCGCCAGCTCGCGCTTCTTGGGCGCCTGAGCATTCTGCTCAGTCTGGGAGTTTTCCTGTGCTTCCATGCTACTCACTCCCCTTCTCGTCGTTGGTGACGGGAATAAAGCCCGCCTCGCGAATCTGCTTGTCCATCTTTTCGGACGTCACGTAGTCGATGTAATCCTGCGCCTGCTGCGAAGGCGCACCCTTCACAAAGAAGTAAAGGTCGCGCGAGATGGGATAGCCGCCACTCGCGACCGTCTTCTCGGACGCCTCGACATGGTTGACCGAGACGGCCTTGACCGAGGTCTTGGCATTGAGGCTATCGACGAAGCCCAGCGAAATGTAGCCAATGGCACCGCGCGAACGAGATACCACGTCGCGCACCTGGCCCGTGCCCGAAAGAACGGCGGAGCGGCGATCGAACGGGGTGCCGTCCATCACGATGGTACGGAAGGCTTCACGCGTGCCAGACGCCTCATCTCGGTTGATGACCTGAATCCTCAGGTCCTCGCCACCGACTTCTTTCCAGTTGGTGATCTTGCCGGCATAGATATCGCGGAGCTGCTCGGTCGAGAGGTTATCGACGGGGTTGTCTTCGTTCACGATGACCGCGATACCGTCGTGGGCAATGACGATGGGAGTCAGGCCCAGATCCTGTTCGTCGGCATTGAGTCCACGGGAGGAGCTGGCGATATCGGCCGTGCCAGCGCTGACGGCTTCGATGCCAGCGGAAGAGCCCAAACCGGAAACGAGCACGTCGATGCCGGTCTCTTCCTTAAAGCCCTCTGCCGCAATTTCGGCGATAGGAAGGCAGGTCGTGGAGCCGGCCACGGTAATGGAAGAGGTAGAAGATCCCGAAGAACAGGCACACAGCGTAAGCGTAAGCACAGCGGCGCTCAGGACCGATACGATCTTTCTCATAGCATCACGCCGATCGCAGCATGGCGCCCACAGGTGCCGTCCTCGTTACGGTAGGAATAAAAGCGGTCGTTCTGACGCACAGTCGAAAGCTGGGTATCCACGATATTATCCGCGTCGACACCGACATCTACCAGCGCCTCGCAAATGGCAGCGGAAAGATCGAGCATGCGAGAGGTGCTCGCATCGACGCACGAGAACTCGGCGGCAAAGCGATCCATGAGTTCCTGGGATACCTCATATTCGTCACCCAAGATATGGGGCCCGATATAGGCGGAAACGTCGCTCGCATCGCAGCCGGCAGCATCGCAAAGCGCCTGGCACGCCTTGGCAGAAATACGTGCAATCGTGCCCTTCCAACCGGAGTGCACCACGGCAAATCCGCCAGGGGCCACCAGCACCACGGGAACGCAGTCGGCAAAGCAGAGCAGCACGGGCACGTTATGCGCCGTACAGACGATAGCATCGCAGCCCTCGGCAATCTGCTCACGGACGTCCTCAAGGTCATCGGCGCCGTTCGAGGTAACCGCAACGATATGGTCACCATGGACCTGATTGGGAACGAGCAGGTTGTGCTCGCACTCGGCGGCACCCATAGCCTCGAGTGCGCGGCGACGATTTTCTTGAACAGCAAAGGGATCATCGCCAACATGCGAGCCCAAGTTGAGTGAGGAGTACGCATCTTCGGAAACACCACCGGCGCGCTCGGTGAAGGCAAAGCGAACATCGGATGTCGCGCCCTCCACCAACGTAACTCCATCATGGTCGACACGCGAAACGTTGTCCGCACGTGCTGCCATACTAAAGCCTCCTAATAACACAAGTACCGCGGCGTTGCCGCGCAGTCCGCGTTTATACGGCTGTCATACTTCCTTAAAAGGATACCCGCAGCGGTAGGGACCAAACGTAAAGGGAACGTAAGGAGATTGGAGGCTTTCGTTTACAAACGAGAAACAAAACGGGGTGCATCCAAATGGACACACCCCGTGCAGGTCGTTGAGAAAAACGAACTAGAAGCTACCGCGCTTCAGGAAGTCGGGAAGCTCGAACTGGTCGTTGCCAAAGTTGGGCAGCTCGGTACCACCGACGTTGCGGGTCGGAGCGGCCTGAGCCGGGCTGGCGGCAGGAGCGGTGCGCTGCGGCTCAGCGGAGGCAGCTGCCTTGCCCTGAGACTGCTGAGCAGCAAAGAGCTCGTCCTGACGATTGACGTTGGAGTCGGAGAAGCCCGTAGCGATGACGGTGATACGCACCTGATCGCCCAGGGACTCGTCGACAACGGTACCGAAGATGATGTTGGCCTCGGGGTCGACGGCGTTGGCGACAACGTCGGCGGCGTCGCTGATCTCCTGGATGCCCAGGTCCTTGGAACCGGCGATGGAGAGCAGCACGCGCGTGGCACCATCGATGGAGCTCTCGAGCAGCGGGCTGGAGATGGCCTGCTGGGCAGCGTCGACGGCACGAGTATCCCCAGAAGAGGTACCGATACCCATCATGGCGGTACCGGCCTGCTTCATGATGGTCTTAACATCGGCGAAGTCCAGGTTGATGATACCGGGGACGGTGATGAGGTCGGTGATGCCCTGGGTGCCCTGGGAAAGGACGCCATCGGCAATCGCGAAGGCCTCGAGCATGGTGGTCTTCTTCTCGGCGATGTCGAGCAGCTTATCGTTAGGAATGACGATCATGGTGTCGACGCAATCGGAGAGGGTCTTGATGCCCTCCTCGGCGCTCTTCTTACGCTTGCGGCCCTCGAAGGTGAAGGGCTTGGTCACGACGGCGACGGTCAGTGCGCCGACCTCGTTCATCGCGATATCGGCAACGATGGGAGCAGCGCCGGTACCGGTGCCGCCGCCCTCGCCGCAGGTGATAAACACCATGTCGGCGCCAGCGAGCGCCTCGGCGATGTCGTCGCGGGACTCATCGGCAGCCTTGCGGCCAACCTCGGGATTGGCGCCGGCGCCCAGGCCGCGGGTAAGGTCGGTGCCGATGTGCACCTTGATATCGGCATCAGAGATCGCGAGTGCCTGAGCATCGGTGTTGATGGCAACAAACTCGACGCCGCGGATGCCCTCTTCGATCATTCGATTGACCGCGTTGGTACCGCCGCCGCCGACGCCGACCACCTTAATGACGGCAAGGTAGTTGTTGATCTCTGTCTCGTGCATGTCGGTCCTCCGAACAAAGGTTATAGCCATAGCATGGGTCGACCCCTGCGCACATTAACCTTCAGGTTGAAAGTAAATGCAAAGGTAAACCGTATTATGTTTGCACATTATGAACGTATCAGTCAAATAATTGACCGTGAAAACCAAACAAACCAGATAAACGGCGTGGTATGGCCCCTCAACAAAGCATCAACCAGCGCTACGAGGTCGGAGCATTCCTAAATGTGTAGTTGCCCGGAGAGCGCACATTGATATACGTTACGCCCTCTACCTGCGAAAGCAACTTGGTGACTACGCGTTCCTTCTTGGCGATATCGTCCGAATCGCCCAGCGACACCTCAATGCCGTTATTGAGGTTTGCCGAGATGGCTTCGACCGAAGGCGTGGAAATATCCTTGACTTGTCCCAAGAACTCGCTCGAAAAACCACGCACATAATCCAGGCCGGCCTTAACGGCTTTGGAGTTCACCGCCTGGCCGGAAACCGGAGCGACATCCGCCGAGACATCAGTCAATAACACCGCGCCATAATGCTTGGCGAGCGCCAGCGCGGCATCGATTCCGGTCAAGGTATTTGAGCCCTGCCCTGTCGTGATGACGTTGCCTTGGTCGTCCACTTCGACCGACGTCGACAGCGGGGCGATCCAGGTGTCATCGTCTCCGATAGCCCAGGCAAGGTCGTCGGAGCTGATATACGCAATGGCGATAACTTTACGCTCCGTCGGCGTGATGATAAGCGTATGGGGAAACTGGCGCTGGACATCCACGCCCGAAACCCACGGGTTCTGCCTGAGATCCTCGGTAATCTGGTCGGGATCGACGTTAAAAAGCGACGTTCCCTCGGGCAAGTCGATCAGCTGGATAGCATCGTGCTTCGTCACATGCTCGCTGCCTTGAATCTGAATATCAGTGGCAGTAAACAGTCCAGAGTTGATCACCACGATGGCAACGACGACGAGCACGGCCAAGACGGCCAGAACGCCGCCCACGATTTTGCCTTTGCCTGTAACGACAGAAGCGGCATCTGATGTTTTATTTGCCATCGCCCCAAGTGAAGACAACGGGTTGACGCCTTTTTTACCCGAAGGCTTCTCGGCGGTAGCCGACACCGATGTCAGCGAGCGCGGTTTCGATGCGCCCAGCATGCGACCCGGACGCGCCGCTTTAGTTCCCGTCGAGGGCTTAGAGGTTGCCATGGGACGGGCAGGCTTGGCGCCCATAACAGGCTTTGACGTCACCGAGGGACGCGAGGACTTTTTTGCGGCCGGACGATTACCGAGCTGCGAGCCGACGACCGGACGACTGGTCTGTCGAGCATGCCCGACAGACTTAGAGTGCACGACGGTATTGCGTTGAGGTTTGGCAGGCGCGCCGGAACGCCCTCCGGCGCGGCGGAAGGTGGGTTTCGATGCTCTAGAAGCCGAGGAATTTAACTTCCGGTCTGAGCTCGATGCCATACGCCTCCCTCACCTTTCCGTGCACATGTCTGATAACCGCGGCAACGTCATCGGCCGAGGCGGTTCCGTTATTAACGATAAAATTAGCGTGAACGGGCGAAACTTCCGCGCCGCCAATCGAAAAACCCTTTAATCCACAATCCTCGATAAGCTTGCCCACACTCGCATCGGGCGGGTTGCGAAAGACCGACCCGCAGGATGCGCGACCCATGGGCTGCGTACGCTTGCGCCTCGTCAGGTACCGCTCCATGCGCTCACGAATGTCGGCCTTGGGCGCCGGTTTAAGCTTGAGCACGCACTCGAGGATGATCTCATTGCGGGGAAGGCTACATTCGCGGTAGCCCCAAGTGATCTCGGACCCCGCATAATGCTTGATACCGGATGCCGGGTCAAACGTTACGACATCCTCAACCAGCGAGCCAATCCACTCGGTCCGTGTGCCGGCATTCATAGATATCGCACCGCCGACCGAACCAGGGATGCCAACGGCAAACTCAAGGCCCGAGAGGCTACGCGACAGGGCATCGTTGACCAGGCGCGCAAACATCACGCCCGCACCGACCGTCAGCGTGCAGCCGTCATCGGCAACAACCGTGCGCTGAAACTCACGTCCGAGCGAAATGACGGCACCGCGATAACCGCCATCGGCAACCAGCAGATTGGAGCCCTTGCCAATGATGACCCACGGCACCTGCTCGCGATCGAGCACCGCCACGGCGCGGCGGAGGGCATGATAGCTATTGCACGTCACAAAGAGGTCGGCCTTGCCGCCGATACGATAGCTCGTATGACGCGCAAGGCGCTCGTCCTCGATCACATCCGTGTCGATCATGCCCGAGAGCGCCATGACGGCGTTAAACAGACCCATTAGACTTAAGCGTCTTTCTTGGCAGTCAGATACTCAATGAACTCGGGACCGACGGTCGTAACGTCGCCGGCACCCATGGTGAGCAGCAGGTCGCCCTCGCCCACCATCTGCTCGAGCTCCTGATTGAGCTCAAGACGGCTGGAGCAGTACACGACCTCCTTGCCAGGATGCTTGGCGCGCACGGTATCGGCGAGCATCTTAGAGGTGACACCCGGAATGGGCATCTCGCCAGCCGAGAACACATCAATCAGCAGCAGTTTATCGGCATTGGCAAATGCATCAGCAAAGTCGTCGCACAGGGCCTGCAGGCGCGAATAGCGGTGCGGCTGGAACACGACGTCGACGTGCTTGTAACCCAGCGACGAAGCGGCAGCAAGCGTCGCCTTGATCTCGGTGGGGTGATGGCCGTAATCATCGACCACGGTGATGCCATCGATATCGCCCACGTGGGTAAAGCGACGGCGGACGCCCTCAAAGCTCGAGAGCGCCTTGGCGGCGGCGTCGATGTCAAGGCCCAGGACATGGGCGACGGTGAGCACCGCCGTGGCGTTGAGCATGTTGTGGCGACCGGGATTGCTCTTGATCTCCACAGCGCGCTCAGTGCCGTCCTCAAAGCGAACGATAAAGTCACTCTGGATGCCCTTGACATCCGGGTGCATGCAGACGATGTCGTTGCTCTCGGCAAAGCCGTAGGAAAGCACGTGACGGCCCGTCGACTTGGCGAGCTCGACCAGATGCGGGTCCTCACCGCAGACGATGACGGTGCCGTCCTCGCCCACCAGGCTCATGAATTTGGCGAAAGTTGCCTCGATCTCCTCGATACCCGAGTAGTGATCGAGGTGGTCGGCCTCGACGTTGGTCACAATGACTACGTTGGGGTTCAGGAACAGGAAGGAGCTGTCAGACTCGTCAGCCTCGGCGACAAAGTAGTCGCCCGAGCCGTTCTTGCCGTTCGTGTCATAGCCCTCGACGATGCCACCGATCAGGAAGCTCGGATCCAGACCCATGCGGTCGAGCATGGTGGCGCACATCGAAGACGTGGTGGTCTTGCCATGCGTGCCGGCAACAGCGACGGTGGTGTAGCCGTGGCCCAAAGCAGAGAGCATCTTGGCACGGGGCCACACGGGAATACCAAGCTCGCGAGCGCGCACGAGTTCAGGGTTGGACTCCGGAATAGCGGTGGAGACAACAACCACGTCGGGCTTGACCTCGTCAATCGTGGCGGCCTCATGGCCCACATGCACCTTCACACCAGCGCGGGTAAGCTGGCGGATATAACGTGACGTCTTAAGGTCGGAGCCGGTAACGGCATAACCGCGCTCGTGCAGAACGAGGGCGATGCCGCTCATGCCGGCGCCGCCGATACCGATAAAGTGGGCGCTCTTAAACTCGGGCGCGGAGGTTGCAGTCTGGGAATCAGCCATGTGCTCGTGTACTCCTTGCGTAAACACTGCCTGTAACCCGTTAACTGTACCGCACCTACCGCATCAGCGCGAGGGCGACCGACGATATCCCGTCTAACTAACGCAAACCCTCTACCGCATCGGCCAGAAGAGCGGCGGCCCTATCCTGAGCCAGACCACGCGCCGCCTGACGCATGGCGTCGCGTGCCGCCGCGTCATCGACCAGGTGCAGCAGCTCATCGGCAAAGGCAGAACCGTCGATATCGGCATCGGCACAGAGCACGCCGGCCCCGGCGTCGACCAGATAACGGGCATTGGTGGTTTGGTGGTCGGCCGTCGCATGCGGATACGGCACGAGCACCGAGGGCACGGCAAGCGCAGCAATCTCGGCCACGCTCGATGCACCCGAACGCGAGAGCACCAAATCGGCAGCAGCCAGCATATCGCCCATGTTGTCGATGTAAGGCTGGACGCGGTAGCGCTTCGCCTCCTCGGGCGTCAGCGCCAAAGCGCGCTCGGTCTCCTCAAAGCCGTCGGCACCCGTCGAATGCAACACATAGAGGTTCTTGCGCGAAAGCAGCTCGTTTTTGAGCGAAACCGCGCGCTCGTTGAGGTGCTGGGCGCCAAGTGAACCGCCAAAGACGAGCAGCAGCGTAGCGTCCTCGGGAACGCCAAGTGCCTTGCGGCCGCGAGCGCGATCGCCCTCGATCACCGAGCGACGTACGGGGTTGCCGGTCATGAGCACGTGGCCAGGGTCACCTTCGCGCTCAAAGACCGAGCGCGCTGCCGGCACCGAGATGCACACGCGAGCGGCGTGGGAGTTCATCATCTTGTTGGCCAGGCCCGGAACAGAGTTCTGCTCATGTAGCAGATACGGAACGCCTGCGCCCTTGCACCACCCCAGCAGCGGAACCTCGACATAGGCACCAAAACCGATGGCAGCATCGGGCTTGCCGACCTTTGAGAAATGACTGGCGAGCGCACGCTTGGCCTTGTTGACACGCCACAGCGAGGTCAGCGCCGTCCAGGGACGGGAGCGGTCGAAGCCCGTGACCGTAATGGGCACAAAATCAAACCCAGCTTCGGGGACCAGACGACCCTCGAGCTTGCGCGACTGGCCCACGAACACAACGTGGTGGCCACGGTCACGCAGCTCTTCGGCCAAGGCGAGCGCGGGGTTGATATGCCCTGCCGTGCCGCCGGCTGCAATAGCAACGGTCATCTTATCGGTCATGATAGTCCCTTCGTACACGCGGTCCCTGGTCGTCGGTGCGCAAACGCGCCGACGGGTCCGAGTTCAAATCGATTCGATTATATCCGCCGCCCGCGCTGCGAGGGCTGGGGCGCTGCGGACGACCTTGCGGCGCCGTTCGCTGACGCGGACGGGCTGCCGGCTCGGTCGCAGAGCCATCCAGAACGGTAAAGCCGTTACGCGAAGATCGCTCGCCGCGTACGTGGGGCACGCCGGCGGTACTCTCATCCATAACGGCAAAGCTCTCGCGGCGACGGTCGTACTCATCGCGACGGGCGCTCTCGTACGAAACGCGCAGGACCAACCCGGCAAGCATAAGCGACACAATAATCGACGAACCGCCGTAGCTAATAAACGGCAACGGTTTGCCCGTCATGGGAAACACGTTGAGGATGCCCAGCGCATTGATCAAAAACTGCACCGCGAGAATGACCGCGGAGCCAGACGCCATAAGCGCGCCCCGGCGATCGGTCGCCTGCTCGGCAATGCGAAACGCCGAGTAGATCAGCATCGCAAACACCAAGAAGAACAGCACGGTTCCGACAAAACCGACTTCCTCGCCAATGATGGCCAGGATGTAGTCATTGTGCGCCTCGGGCAGATACGAGTACTTCATGGTTGAGTTGCCGATGCCACGGCCGAACAGACCGCCCGAGGCAAAGGCCATGATGGCAAGCGTGGCCTGATAGCCGTCACCATACTCGTCGGCCCAAGGGTTCAAGGCAACCTGAATACGCACCATACGGTACGGCTCTGCAACAAGCGCAATCACGATCACGAGAATGCCGAAGATTATCACGCCGATGATAAATTTGGGGTCGAGACCCGCAAACAACGCCATGCACATGAGGGTCAGCAGGATGATCAGGACGGTACCGAAATCGGGCTGGATAAAGATCAGAAAGAGCGGAATGCCCAGGTAGATGCCCATCTTGCGAAGGAATTCGTTGATGTTGCCACCGGGCGAAAAAAAGCGATCAAGCATGATGGCCGAATACGCAATGGCAAATGGCTTTAAAAACTCGGAAGGCTGGAACTGAATGCCGGCGATGTTGAGCCAGCGCGTGGCGCCACGGCTGCCGCTGCCCACCAAGAACACCAGAAGCAGTAGCCCTATCATGCCTATGAGGAAGATCCTGAGCACATCCTCCCCAAACCAGCTGTCCGGCAAAACGCGCACGATGGCAATCAGCGCCAGAACACCGACCACGGCAAACGCAGCCTGTCGACCCAGAAAAAACGTCGCTGAGCCATTCTCGTGCAGCGCCTCGACCGAAGACGCCGAGTACACCATCAGCAGGCCAAAACACACCAAGATAAACAGACAGGCCATGAATATCAGACGGGGGCGCATGATGCGGGCGGGAACGCCGGCAATATAGCGTTCGCTAAACGACTGCCCGCCGCGACCGGAACGCGGTGTGCTACGCCGCGAGGAAGCACGGTCCGAGTCGGGCCTCCTCATACCTTGTCGGGGGCTCTCCTCTCTCACCGGCAACCCCTATTCCATTTGCGATTTCGCTGCAGCGGCAAGCTGGGCCACATAGTCCTTAAACACGCGGCCGCGCTCCTCATAGCCCGAGAACTCATCGAACGAAGAGCAGGCAGGAGAAAGTAAGATCACGTCGCCACGGCTCGACAGCGAACGAGCAACGTCCACGGCATCGCGTAGGTCATCCGCCTGGGCGATATCCACATCGCCATCGACATCGGCCTCGTCCATAGCGGCGGTGAAGCGCTCGCGCGCATCGCCAAAGCAGACGACCGAGCGCACGTTATCCATAACAACGCGCGCGAAGTCCGTGAGCGGCGTGCCCTTATCGTGGCCGCCGAGCAGCAAGATCACGTCGTCATCGGGAAATGCCGTCAGCGCCTTCTCGACCGCGTCGGTGTTGGTCGCCTTGGAATCGTTGACGTAGCGCACACCGTCAATCTCGCCGCACGGCTCCACGCGATGCTCGAGCGGCTGGAACGAGGCCAGACCGCGGCGGACACCATCGACATCGGCACCGACGGCCAGAGCAGCCGTGGCGGCACATAAGGCATTGATGACATTGTGATGGCCCGAGATCTTGAGCTCGGACGTGGCGACAAGCTGAGTCTCGACGCCCTTTAGGCGCACGACCATTTTGCCGTCGCGCACAAAGGCGGCATCTGCACCCTCGGGCTCGTCAAAAGCGACCTTGCAGATGCGGCGACCCGGCGTATAGATGCACTCATCGAACTCGTGAATGCCGGCGTCTTCGACGTCGACAACCACCAGATCGTCATCGACCATATTGTCAAACAGCTTGATCTTGGCAAGCGCATAGTTCTTATGGCTCTTATGCCAGCCCAAGTGGTCGGGAGTGATGTTGAGCAGCACCGCCACGCGAGGGTGGAGCTCGGTGGTCGTAGCAATCTGATAGCTCGAGAGCTCAGCCACAAACCACTCGTTGTGGGCTCGTCCGTCAATCTCGTTGACCGGCGGCTCGCCGATGTTGCCGACAGCTACGCTGGCCTCGCCGGCAGCCTTGAGCAGATAATCAGTCAGCGACGTGGTGGTCGTCTTGCCGTTGGTGCCCGTGATGGCAATCCAGTTATCGGGCGACAGGCGATAGGCAAACTCGGGCTCACCCATAATCTGGGCGGCATGCTCGCGCCCGGCCTTAAAGAAGCCCGAGAACTCCGAGATGCCCGGGCACGTCACGCATACGTCATAGGCGCCCTCGACCTGTTCGGTCCCATAGACAAACGACGCGCCAGCAGCCTCGAGCGCACGCGTGGCGTCATTGGGCTCAGAGGTGCCGCCGCCATACACGGTAACGGCGCTTACGCGCTCTGGATGTGCCAGCGCCCAGCGGGCGACATCGAGACCGGATTTGCCCTGACCCAAAACGAGCAGGCTAAAGACATCAGCAAGAGGCATGAAAAACCACTATCCCAACTGGAAGAACAGGGCGAGGCCAACGGCGCCAAAGGCCGCGGCGATAATCCAAAAACGGATAACAACCTTGGTCTCGGCCCAGCCCTTCTTTTCGAAATGATGATGAATGGGCGCCATAAGGAAGACGCGCTTGTGCGTAAAGTGGAAATAGACAACCTGGATCATGACCGACAGGGTCTCGACGATAAACAGACCGCCGATGATGAGGGAAACGACCTCGGTGTTGGTCATGATGGAGGTGCAGGCAAAAGCGGCACCCAGGGCAAGCGAGCCGGTATCGCCCATAAAGATGCTCGCCGGGTAGCAGTTGAACCACAAAAAGCCCAGGCAGGCACCGGCGCACGCCGTGCAGAAGATGGACAGGTTCACGTCACCGTGCAAAAACGCCATGGCCGCCATGGCGTTTTTGCACGGCGACGTGAACCTGTCCATCTTCTGCAC
>DXLV01000031.1:0-10152 GCA_019414545.1 Collinsella sp.
TTGAGGAACTGCGGGAACTCGTCGATGGAGTGCTTGCGGATGAACTTCCCGATCTTGGTGACGCGCGGATCGTTCTTCATCTTGAACATGGCACCGGCGATCTCGTTCTGCTCCTTGAGCTCGGCGAGGCGTTCGTCGGCATCTCTGTACATGCTGCGGAACTTCCACATTCGAAAGGTGGTTAAACTACCGTCGGAACGGGTGCGGCCGACGCGGATCTGGCTATAGAACGGACTGCCCTCGCTCTCCAGGCGGATGAGCGCCGCCAGTACCAAGCTGGGAATCGCGATTGCGACGAGCACGGCACCGCTGAACACGATGTCAAAGGCGCGCTTGACGGTACGGTACGCCAGGCGCGAGCGGTCCCAGTCCATAATGGATTGCATGGCCTTGTAGCGGCCGGCGCCCTCGCGCCGGTCCATGGCCTGCGCAATCAGCGCGGCCCCCGCAGGCGCATTATTCTCTGTTACTTCTTTAGCAGCCACAATAAAACTCACGTTCCTGTCCCCAGGACCCCCCCCCATCTATGAATCCCAAATCAAGTAATTTGCTGGTGCAACGTCTCCCTTACGTTTTGCTGGGAACGTCGAGCGGTAGCAGCTCTCTAAAAGCGGAATCGCCATCGCCCACGTCTACCAGGCACCAGCGTTTATGACGGTCGATCTTTTTAACGCAAGCCTCTTGCCCCACCAAGGGACCCTGCTCTATGTGCAACACGCCATCTTCTATGCGCGCAACGCTGTTGCGCACCACGCCGTCGTTGTCCAGCACACTGCGGTACCAGTCCTGCGCATCGTCCGGCATGGGCATGTACGCCCGCTCCCTACTGCCGGCGATGCGGCAGCCAAAGCTCAGCTGAGCCAAAGCCCTATCGAGCGCAGCGGCATCGTGCGTGGCGACGAAGAAATATTCCTTGTACATGGGTTTGGTTTGGAGCGACCATGCGCCGTTCCGCTTAAACCAGAACTCCTTTTGCATCACAAAAGCATCCTGCATAAGGTTGTGCGGGATAATGCAACGGACCTTTTCGCAGGTCTCGCGCTCTTTTCCATTGGGGGTGTGGACCAGATACCAGCGAACACGGCCGTGCTGGCTATTGTTGGTGGCGCCGTTAAATGCGCCCGGCAGCTGCTCTTGGCGCCGTGCCGTCTGTTCCATGTTCTCGCCCCCCTCTTTTGGCTTTGCGATGCACGCAAATGCGGGGGCGTTTAGAACATGCTTCTCGCTCGCAGCTAGGCGCAGTCGCAAAAGTACAGGTTTTTGTATCTTTCGACATAGGCCATTATACGAGCATTTAATCAGCGTTTGCCCAGATTACGCAAAATGTACTGCTAGTAGGTACATCTCCATACCCCTCTATAAAAACCTGTACCTTTTTGTGCAACAAAAAAAGCCGTTCAACCAGCGGCTTTTCTCATTTTGGTAAGAAAAAAGGCGACCGCCCTTTGTGGACGGTCGCCTTTGTTAATTGTTGTGCAGTTTGCCTTAGGCGCGAGTCTTGATCTCCTCGAGCACCTTCGCAACAAACTCGTCGACGCTCATCTGAACGGTCTCGTTGGAGCGATCGCGGACGGAGATGTTGCCGGCCTCGACCTCCTTCTCGCCCAGGATGAGCATGTAGGGCACGCGGTCGATGCTGCGGGCCTCACGGATCTTGTAGCCGATCTTCTCGTCGCGGTCGTCGCAGACCACGCGAATGCCGGCCTCCTCCAGCTTGGCGCATACCTCGTGGGCGTAGTCGCGACTCTTCTCCGAGACGGGAAGCGCCTTGACCTGCACGGGAGCCAGCCAAGTGGGGAACTTGCCCGCAAAGTGCTCAATCAGAATACCGATGAAGCGCTCGATGGAGCCAAAGCACACGCGGTGCAGCATGATGGGGCGCTTCTTGGTGCCGTCGGCGTCAACGTACTCCAGGTCAAAGTTGAGCGGCATCTGGAAGTCGAGCTGGACGGTACCGCACTGCCAGGTACGGCCGAGCGAGTCCTCCAGATGGAAGTCGATCTTGGGGCCGTAGAAGGCGCCGTCGCCCTCGTTGACCTCGTAGTCCATGTGCAGCTGCTCCAGAGCAGTGCGCAGGCCCTCCTCGGCGCGCGCCCAGTCCTCGTCCGAACCCATGGAGTCCTCGGGGCGGGTGGAAAGCTCAACGTGGTACTTAAAGCCAAACTTCTGGTACACGGAGTCGATCAGGTTGACCACGCCAACGATCTCGTCGGTCAGCTGGTCGGGACGCACAAACAGGTGGGCGTCGTCCTGGTTAAAGCAGCGCACGCGGAACAGGCCGTGCAGGGCGCCGCGCAGCTCGTGGCGGTGAACCAGGCCAATCTCGCCGGCGCGAATGGGCAGCTCGCGATAGGAGTGCGGCTTGGAGGCGTACACCAGCACGCCGCCCGGGCAGTTCATGGGCTTAATGCAGTACTCTTCGTCGTCGATAACGGTGGAGTACATGTTGTCCTTGTAGTGGTCCCAGTGGCCCGAGGTCTTCCACAACTGCTTGTTCATGATGAGCGGCGTGGAGATCTCCACGTAGCCGGCCTTGTGGTGAATCTCGCGCCAGTAGTCCAGCAGCGTGTTCTTAAGAATCATGCCGTTGGGCAGGAAGAACGGGAAGCCGGGGGCCTCGTCGCGCATCATAAAGAGGTCCATCTCGCGGCCGATCTTGCGGTGGTCGCGCTTCTTGGCCTCCTCCAGCATATGCATGTGCTCGTCGAGCTCTTCCTTGGTGGCAAAGGCGACGCCGTTGATGCGGGTGAGCATCTTGTTGTCCTTGTCGCCCTTCCAGTAGGCGCCCGAGACGCCGGTGAGCTTAAAGGCCTTCAGCGCCTTGGTGTAGCAGATGTGGGGGCCGACGCACATATCGATGTAGTCGCCCTGCTGGTAGAAGGTGATGCGGGCGTCGTCGTCCAGGTCGCCGATATGCTCGACCTTGTACTTCTCGCCGCGCTCCTCCATAAGGGCGATGGCCTCGGCGCGGGGCTTCTCGTACACGGTGAACTTGAGGTTCTCCTTGACGATCTTTTTCATCTCGGCCTCGATCGCGGGGAAGTCGTCCTCGCTGATCTTGACGCCCTCGGGCAGATCAACGTCGTAGTAGAAGCCGTTGTCGGTCGCAGGACCGTAGGCAAAGTCGGCCTCGGGGTACAGGCGCTTGATGGCCTGCGCCATGATGTGCGCGGCGGAGTGGCGGATGACGTGCGTGACCTCGTCCTGCGGGAGCTCGGCCACCGAACCGTCATTGTAGAGTGCCTTCATGGGTATGTTTTCTCCTCTCGGATGCCTGATGCAAGTGCGTGCGATGCGCTCGGCGTTTTAACTTGCATCATTATAGGCAGGTTGCCTTGGTATACAAGCGCCCGCCGCACCTTAATGGCACGGCGGGCGATTTTCTACGCATGCTTCATCGTGTGGGCGCGGGGCGTGGGGCGCGCGTCTGCCTTTCGCATGGCGCGCGGTGCCCGTGGCTTGCGGCCGGCCCGGCGATGGATGCGTTACTGGATGCGAGTTCGGCAGTAGGGGCAGACCT
Source organism: Collinsella sp. (assembly GCA_019414545.1). Taxonomy (GTDB): domain Bacteria; phylum Actinomycetota; class Coriobacteriia; order Coriobacteriales; family Coriobacteriaceae; genus Collinsella. The sequence continues at coordinate 3,521 of DXLV01000031.1, forward strand.
TCCAGTGCGCATCGAGCGGGCGATGGCAGCTGGGGCACACGTTACGAACCTGGGTATCGCACACGGGGCACACGACAAAGTCCTTCTCGATAGGCGCGCCGCACTGCGGGCAGGTGCCGTACTGGGCAAGCTGGCGCTCGCGCAGGGCCATGTCCAGCTCCTGCTCCTCGCGGTCGGCAGCGTAGGAGTGCGGGCGAAGGACCAGGTAGGCGATGAGGCCCACAAACGGGATGAGGGCGATGATGCCCCATGCCACGTAGGCGCTGGCGCCGCGGCGGCGAGCGTCGATGAACACATAGACGACCGACAGCACATACAGGGCGATGATAAAGCCAACGAAGGCATAGACGACGCCCATAAGCTGCGGCGACATGAGCTCAGAGATGTACTTGGACATTACGGGCACCTTTCGGGATATTAACAGTCCGGTCAAGTTTACCACGGGGTTTGTTTATATGGGACCACGGCTAGGGACGGGGCCGGCGCGGACACAAACATCTCAATCTGTAACAGGTAGAGGCGGAATCCGGGTCTAGATGTTACAGATCGAGACAAACGGATGACCCGCCAGACTAACGTCTCGATCTGTAACATCTGGAACCCAAATCATCAGCTAGCTGTTACTGATCAAGACGTAGAAAACCGTCCGAACCGAATGTCTCAATCTGTAACAGTTACCCGGCAAAAACAGGTCTAACTGTTACAGATTGAGACATTCGAAACCGACTGATAGGTTCATCTCAATCTGTAACATCTAGACCCCAAAACGGTCCCTAGATGTTACAGATCGAGACAGAAAATCTCTCCCTGACTTTAAATCTCAATCTGTAACACATAGGACCGATTTTCCCCTCTTACTGTTACAGATCGAGACAAACAGAGGGCCCGCCTGGCAAACGTCTCGATCTGTAACATCTGGGACCCAACCCTTCTGCTTACTGTTACAGAACGAGACAAAACTCTGACACCAGGGGCGGCAAACGAGGTTATCGACGTTACCGAGTCTCCCCTCGCCTGCCGTTGGCGGGTGTTGCGGGGCTGTTCGCCGCATTGCCGCCGCGCTGGGGGCGTGCAGACCGTAGGATAGTCTTATTGACAGCCTGTCAACTTGTCTGGGAGGCACCGTGGCAGAAACGTTTGATATCGCGATTGTCGGCGCTGGCATCACCGGATGCGCCATCGCGCGGCAGCTCGCGCGCTATGACCTGTCTACTTGCGTGGTCGAGGCAGCAAACGATATCGCGCTGGGCGCATCGAAGGCCAACGGCGGCCTGGTGCACGCCGGCTACGATCCGACACCGCGCACGGTTAAGGCCCAGGTCAACGCTCGTGGTTGCGAGCTGTACGGTACGTGGGCGCAGGAGCTGGGCTTTCTGTTCCGCCGCACCGGGTCGATGGTGCTGGGCTTTAACGACGAGGACCGCGCGCAGCTGGAGAAGCTGCGGTGCAACGGCCATGCCAACGGCGTGCCCGAGCTGTCAATCGTCGGACCCAACCGCATCCACGAATTAGAGCCGCGGGCCAGTGCCGAGGCGACGTGCGCGCTGTGGTGTCCCTCCACTGGCTTTGTGGATCCGTTTGAGGTCGCCATTGCCGCGCTGGAGAACGCCGTCGCCAACGGGGTGACGTTTATGCGCTCCGCACCGGTGGAAGCGATTGAGGTTGCTGGCAGCGAGGCTACCGACGGGGCTGCGCGCTTTACGCTGGCGACGCCCGCCGGAGACGTGCGCTGCCGCTATCTGATCAACGCCGCGGGCAACGGTGCCGCGGACATCTCGCATATGGTGGGCGCCGAGGAGTTCCAGATGGTCTGGCGTCAGGGCAACATCGTGGTGCTGGACAAGGAACCGTGCACGCTCATGCCGCTCTACCCGGTGCCGACGCCGATTTCGAAGGGCGTTATTGTCACGGGCACCGTGCACGGCAACACAGTGATAACCGCCACGGCTGCCGTGCGCGAGCCGGGTGACACGCAGACCTATGCAAGCGATGTGAACGCGCTGCTGACCGGCGCGCGCAAGCTGGTGCCCGATCTGGACACGCGCCGCGTGGTGCGCGCATTTGCCGGCGGGCGTCCGGTCATTCAGGGAACGAACGACTTCTTTATTGGACAGTCGGCCGTGGTGCCGGGGCTGTTCCAGGCGGCTGGTATTCAGTCACCGGGTGTGGCAAGCGCGCCGGCCATTGCCGAGCGCATGGAGCACGTGATGCGCGAGGCGGGCGTTGCCCTGCATGAACGGAACGATTGGGACCCGATTCGCCGCGCGCCGGACGATTTTGACCGTGCACCGCTCGCGCGCAAGAAAGAGCTCATTGAGTCCGATCCCGCGTGGGGGCAGATTGTCTGCCGCTGCGAGACGGTGCCCGAGGCCGAGATCGTGGCCGCGATCCGACGCCGCCCGGGCGCGGTTTCGGTCGAGGGCGTCAAGCGCCGCTGCCGCGCCGGCATGGGTCGGTGCCAAAGCGGCTTTTGCCAGAGCCGTGTGGTGGCGATTCTTGCCCGAGAGCTGGACTGCGACCCCAGCGAGGTATTACTGGAGGACGCCGGCTCCTGGCTGGTCGAGGGACCTTTGAAGGGGGTGCGCTAGGGTGGAGAGCTTTGAAGTAAATGCAGCGAGCGCGACCGACGGCACCGCGGACGCCGTGCCGACGCAGGCCTTCGACGTGGTCGTTATCGGCGGCGGACCTGCCGGCATGGCGGCCGCGCTGGCCGCGCATAAGGCAGGCGCACACGTGGCCATCGTGGAGCGCGAGCAGCATCTAGGAGGAATCCTCCGACAGTGCATCCACCCCGGCTTTGGCCTGTCGCACTTTAAACAGGAGCTCACAGGTCCCGAGTACGCGCAGCGCTTTATCGACCAGGTTCGCGCGACCGACATCGCGCTGTTCTTGGACAGCATGGTGCTGGGGATCGATTCGGAGGAGGGCGATGACGCGCTGGGCGCGGATGCCTCGAACGCAGAAGCCGGTGCGGGTCATACCGTCACAATCATGAGCCGTACCGGCATGCTGCAGCTCACCGGACGCGCGGTCGTCCTTGCCATGGGGTGCCGCGAGCGCACGCGCAGCGAGATCAAGATCCCCGGCAGCCGTCCCGCCGGCGTGTTTACGGCGGGCCTGGCGCAGCGATACATCAATATCGAAAACCTCAAGCCCGGCTCGCGCGCCATCATTTTGGGCTCAGGCGACATCGGGCTGATCATGGCGCGCCGCTGCACGCTCGAGGGGATTTCTGTCGAGGGCGTGTACGAGCTCATGCCGTACGCCAACGGTCTGCGCCGCAACGTCAAGAACTGCCTGGACGACTTTGGCATTCCGCTGCACCTGTCCACCACCGTCACGCGCGTGATCGGACACGATCGCGTGGAGGCCGTCGAGGTGAGTCAGGTCGACGAGAGCCTGGCGCCCATTCCGGGAACCGAGCGCGTTGTTCCGTGCGACACGCTGCTGCTTTCGGTGGGTCTGATTCCCGAAAACGAGCTTTCGGTTGCCGCAGGCGTGGAGCTTGACCTACGCACGCGCGGCGCCGTGGTTGATCAGAGCCTGCAAACGGGCGTGCCGGGCATCTTTGCCTGTGGCAACGTACTGCACGTGCACGACCTGGCCGACAACGTGACGACCGAGTCCGAGCGTGCCGGTGCAGCCGCGGCGGCGTACGCACTGGGTGGCAGCGCGGATGTCGAGACGGGCGTGAATTGTCAGCTCACGGTCTCCCCCGCCGGCATTGCGGGCTACGCGCTGCCGGGACGCGTTACGGCTGTGGCGCTCACCAAACTCAACTTCCGTGTGCGCCGACCGGTCGACGCCGCCCGCGTGCGTATTCTGGCAGACGACGAGGAACTGCTTGCAGGCAAGGTCCGCGCGTTTAAGCCAAGCGTTATGGAAAGCTTCCCGCTGCCGGCAAAGGTCATCAAACAAGCGCTCAACCTGGGTGCCAGCAAGCTTATTCTGTCCGTCGACCCCGTTGAGGAGGCGTAAGGCCATGAGCACGAATGTGACCGAAACATTGCAGTTCAACTGCACGACCTGCCCATCCGAATGCCTTCTGACCGTAAAGGTGGAGCGCGACGCCAATGGCGCCGTGGTGGAAGTGCGCTCCGTAACCGGCAACAGCTGCCCGCGCGGCGATACGTTCGCACATCAGGAGCTCACCTGCCCCATGCGCGTGCTCACGACGACCGTGGCCGTCTCCGGCAGCGACGAAGCCCTGCTCCCCGTGCGCACATCCGAAGCCATCCCGCTGGCACTCCATGCCCAAGCCATGGACCTCCTACGCGGCGTGGTCGTCGAAGCCCCCATCCGCATGGGCGACGTCGTGCTGGAGAACCTCCTAGACACCAACATCAACCTAATCGCCAGCATGGACATCGAGTAGCTAATTTGGGACGAGGCTCTTTTAGCTACCCCGCCATCCACCCGGTCCTCCTCCGCAGTTGCGGTGAAATACGGACTGTTTTATGGCTTCAGGCCGCTAAACAGTCCGTATTTCACCGCAACTTATGAGGGGGCGCTTGGGATACCATGGTGGCAACCTAGCGAAAGGATGTTTCATGGCACATGTCGATGACCAGCGTGTGGCGCGCGTGCTCGATGCGCTCGAGGCCCAGCACCCCGGCGCACAGCTGCTCGTAAACGACCCGTGGTCGATCTATTACCTGACCGGCTTTTATGCAGATATGTTCGAGCGTTTTTGCGGCGTGCTGCTCGCGCGCGGTAGCGAGCCCGTAATCTTGGTCAACGCGCTGCATCAGCTGCCCGAGTATGACAATGCCCGCGTTGCCTACCACACCGATACCGACGTCGTGGCCGACGCCATCGCTCGCGAGGTCGATCCGACCAAACCGCTCGGCATCGACACCGTCATGCGTTCCGGCTTTTTGATGCCGCTCATGGAGCGCCATGCTGCGAGCGAGTTTTTCCTGGGCGACTTTGCCGTCACCGCCGCGCGCACCCATAAGGATGCCGCCGAGCAGGAGCTCATGCGCGTGTCCTCAGCTGCTAACGACGCTGTGATGGCCGACGCCATCAAGCTCGTCCACGAAGGCGTGACGGAGCGCGAAATCGCCGACCAGATGCCCGGCTTGTATCGCAAGCACGGCTGCGAGGGCTTCAGCTTTCCGCCCATCGTGAGCTTTGGCGCCAACGCCGGCGACCCGCACCACGAGCCCGACGACACCGTACTCAAGCGCGGCGACGTGGTGCTGTTCGACATTGGCGGACGCCGCTGCAACTACTGCTCGGACATGACGCGCACGTTCTTTTGGGGCGAGCCGGACGAGGAGACGGCACGCATCTACGACATCGTGCGCCGCGCCAACGAGGCCGCCGAGGCGCTCATCGCGCCGGGCGTGCGTATGTGCGACTTGGACCGTGCCGCACGCGACGTGATTGAGGATGCAGGCTATGGGCAGTACTTTACGCACCGTCTGGGACACTCGATCGGTCTGCAGGACCACGAGCCGGGCGACGTCTCGTTCGTCAACGAGCAGGTTGTCGAGCCTGGCATGACTTTCTCCATCGAGCCGGGCATCTACCTCCCCGGCCACACCGGCGTCCGCATCGAGGACCTGGCCCTAGTTACCGAGTCCGGCGTCGAGATCCTCAACGCCTACCCCCACGATCCGGTCCGCTTAGACTAGACAATGCGGCAAAGGGGCCGTCCCTTTGCCGCATTACATGAATGCCGCCACAAAAACGGCCTATCTACTACGTTTAGCCCGCATGGGTCGACCATGCCCGTGTTTTCGCAAAACTGGTAAGCCATCTACCTGCGGTTTTCATTTCGCAATTCTCGGTGTGGTCGAGGGCAACCGCTCAAACGTAGTAGATAGCCCCATTTCGTGACTAGCAGCCCAAATTGGCTGCCCCGTTGGCGGGGTTAGCGGAGCAGGCCTGCTACTTCGCCGGCCAGGGTGATGGTGCCGGCGGCAACGAAAGCCTCGCCCGCGGCATCGAAGGCTGCGAGGGCCTCGGACACGCTGGGATACACGCTCGCGAGCTTATCGGCGTCCACCAGGGCAGCGAGTTCCTCTGCCGGCAGGGCGCGATCGGAATCGGTCTGGGTCACGGCCACGCGGGGGAACGCCGGAACCAAAACGTCGACGATGCCCGCCACGTCCTTGTCGGCCAGCGCGGCACACAGCAACGTGGGACGATTTTCCACGCACGGATCGATCTCGTCCAGTGCGCTCACAAAGTTCTCGCAGCTCTGAGGGTTATGGCAGGCATCGATCAGCTTGAGCGGATTGGTCCCCAGCACGTCAAAACGACCCGGCGTGGGGCAGCCCATAAGCGATGCATCCAACGCATCGTGATCGAGCTCGCGGCCCAGATACCCCTCGCATAGCATAATCGCGCACGCTGCATTCTGCGGCTGATACGCCGGCTTAACCATGCTCGTCGCATAGATCGCACGCGGCGTGGTGCAGCTAAACTCAACCGTGTCGCCCACATGCGCCGGCACCTTAGTCGTGGCGTGGCTCACCACGAGTGGCACCACACCGCACGCGCGGCAGCGGGCATCCATCACGCGCTGAACGCTCGCCTCGTGCGTGCCCTCGCCCAAAACAACCAAGCGCCCGGGTTTGATAACCGCAGCCTTCTCAGCCGCAATGGCTTCGAGCGTATCGCCC
>DXLV01000031.1:10162-13309 GCA_019414545.1 Collinsella sp.
GATCGAGCCCGATGCCCGTAATGGCAACGGCAACGGGGTCGGTCGCACTCGTGGCGTCCCAACGTCCGCCCATACCAACCTCGAGCACGGCAACATCCACCGCAGCCTCGGCAAACACGACAAGCGCGGCAGCCGTCAGCAAGTCAAACGGCGTGATGGAATAGGCGCGCTCCCCCGCCGCCACACGACGGGCATTCACTCGATGTCCCGCCTCAACAGCGGCAGAAACGCCACGGGCAAACGCCTCATCGCTCACAACGCGCCCGTCAACCTCCATGCGCTCGGGATAACGCACCAGCTGCGGCGACGTATACAGTGCGGTCTTTAACCCCTCACCACGAAGGATGGCAGCCGAAAAACGCGTGGTCGAAGTCTTGCCATTAGTACCGGCAACCTGAATGCAATCGAAATACTCATCCGGACGCCCGAGCTCATCGAGCATATCGACAACCGTCTCGAGCAAAGGACCAGCATCCCCGGAAATCCGCCCCGTGTCGGCAGCAAGCCCCACAGCTTCATCAAACGAAAGCAACTCAAACGAGAAAGGAACGACATACGACCCAGAACGCTTAGCCATAACCCAAAGTCTCCAATTACAGAAAAAGAGGCCCATCAAAAATAATGAGCCCCTCGCGTTGACAATATCAGCCTTTACCCGATTGCAGCGAGATTAAGGCCACAACCCAGTGGCCCTAACTAACCAGTTGCAAACAACCACGTAAACGAACTAGGAGCGGCCCGACGCTTTGCTCGATACAAGTTCCGCACGCAAAGGACAGCACTTAATGTGCTGTCCGTCTTGCGCAGGACTGTCCGCAGTAGCGAGCAAAGCGTCGGGACGCGCCCCTCAGTAAGCCCTACGAGAAGTCAGCAACCTGAGCAGTCAGCGCCGCCAGGATCTCCTTGAGCTCAGCTGCACGATCCCTCTTCTTCTGGACCACCGCGGGCGCGGCCTTGGCCACAAAGCCCTCGTTGGCCAGCGTCTTCTCGCAGCCGGCAAGCTCCTTCTGAGCCGCGGCGATCTCCTTCTCCAGGCGCGCCTTCTCGGCCGAAAGATCAACCTTGCCCTCGAGCACCACAAAGACCTCGACGCCGCTGTCGACCACGGCGATGCTCGCCGCCGGCTTCTCAACATCGGTGCCCATGACCAGCGAGGCGGTGTTTGCCAGCGGCTCGATGGTCGAACGCAGGCTCTCGAGCTTCTCGATGTCCTCGGCACCGGCGCGCACGACCACGTCGAGTTCGGCTTTGGGGCTCAAGCGATAACGCGAACGGGTGGCACGGGCGGCAGACACGACGGTACGGCACAGCTCAAACGCGCGCTCGGCGTCCTCGTCAACATACTTGGCGTAGTCGGAGGGCTCGGGCCACTTGGCGATCATGAGCGCCTCGGCGCGGTCCACGTTGCCTTCGGCGTCCAGATCGAGCACGCTCGCCGGCATGTTGTCCCAGATCTCCTCGGAGACAAACGGCATGAGCGGGTGCATCAGGCGAATGGAGGTGTCGAGCACAAAGATCAGGTTGCGCTGAGCCTGCAGACGACCCTCGCCCTTCAGGCGGGCCTTGGTGACCTCGACGTACCAGTCGCAAACCTCGTTCCAGAAGAACTGCTGCACGCCGCGGGCCATATCGCCAAAGGTGTAGTTCTCAATACCCTCGGTGACCATCTTCACGGCCTTGGCCAGGCGGCTGAACATCCAGGCGTCGGCCGGCGTCTCGACGACGGGCTCGCCGGGCGTGTAGCCCTCCATGTTCATGAGCAGGAAGCGGCTGGCGTTCCAGATCTTGGTCACAAACGACTTGGCCTGGTCGGTACGCGGGCTGTCGATGAGCTTCTTGGTCTTCTTGTCGATGTTCGCGTCGAACTTGACGTCCTGGTTGTTGGTGCACAGCGTGAGCAGATTGAAGCGCATGGCGTCGGCACCGTACATGCCGATGAGGTCCATAGGGTCAACGCCGTTGCCCTTGGACTTGGACATGCGGCTGCCGTCCTTGGCAAGAATCGTCGGGTAGATGACGACGTCCTTAAACGGCACCTCGTCCAGGAAGTACAGCGAGCTCATGACCATGCGGGCGACCCACAGCGCGATGATGTCGCGTGCGGTGACCAGCGCCGTCGTGGGGTGATGGCCCTCGAGCAGCTCCGGCTTCTGCGGCCAGCCCTGCGTGGCGAAGGTCCACAGCTGCGAGCTGAACCAGGTGTCCAGCACGTTCTCGTCCTGATGCACGTGATGACCGCCACACTTGGGGCACACGTCGGTGTCCTCGGTCAGGGCGTCCTCCCAGCCGCAGTCCTCGCAGTAGAACACAGGGATGCGGTGGCCCCACCACAGCTGGCGGCTGATGCACCAGTCCTTGAGGTTCTCCATCCAGGTGGTGTAGGTCTGCGTCCAGCGCGCGGGGTGGAAGGTGACCTTGCCGGAGTTGACGGCGTCGAGCGCCGGCCCCTTGAGCTTGTCGACGGCCACAAACCACTGCTCGGACAGCCACGGCTCCAGTGCGGAGTCGCAACGGTAGCAGTGCATGACGGAGTGATCGAGGTCCTCGACGTGATCGAGCAGGTCGTGCTCCTCGAACCACTTGATGACGGCCTCGCGGCACTCGTCGCGGTTCATGCCGGTGAACTCGCCGTAGCCCTCAACAACCACCGCATGCTCATCGAAAATGTTGATCTGCGGCAGGTCGTGGGCCTGACCCATGGCATAGTCGTTGGGGTCGTGAGCCGGGGTGACCTTGACAAAGCCGGAGCCAAAGTTGGCGTCGACGTGCCAATCCTCAAAGATGGGAATCTCGCGGTTGACGATCGGCAGCATGACGGTCTTACCCACAAAGGCGGCCTTCTCGGGATCCTTCGGGGAGACCGCGACGCCCGTATCGCCGAGCATGGTCTCGGGGCGCGTGGTGGCGACGACGATGTAGTCCTGGCCGTTAACCGGCTCGGTCAGCGGGTAGCGCAGGTGCCACAGGTGGCCCTTCTCGTCCTTGTACTCGGCCTCGTCGTCCGAGATAGCGGTGGTGCAGTTGGGGCACCAGTTGACGATGCGCTTGCCGCGGTAGATCAGACCGTCGTGGTACCAGTCGCAGAAAACCTTGCGCACAGCCTGGGCGTAATCCTCGTCCATGGTGAAGCGCTCGTTGTCGAAGTCG
>DXLV01000031.1:13319-13594 GCA_019414545.1 Collinsella sp.
CGACGATGATGCCGCCGTACTCGTGGGTCCAATCCCAGCAGGCGTCGACAAACTTGTCGCGGCCGATCTCCAGGCGGCTGATACCCTCGCTCTTGAGCTTCTTGTCGACCTTGGTCTGCGTGGCGATACCAGCGTGATCGGTACCGAGCACCCAGCGCGTAGACTTGCCGCGCATGCGAGCCATACGGATGATGGCGTCCTGGATGGAGTCGTCGGTAGCGTGACCCATGTGGAGCTTGCCGGTCACGTTGGGAGGCGGAATGGTGACGGTGCAG
>DXLV01000031.1:13659-16198 GCA_019414545.1 Collinsella sp.
CTTCTGCAGGATCGCCGGCTCGTTGGTCGACGGATCGTAATTCTTGGGCATCTCTTCCATATATCTCTCCCTGTCCCGCCGGGGAGGAATGTAGGCCCGCCAGGGTCTACATTCCTCCCCTTAGGTATCGAATACTTCAGTCTGATATGACTTCGCTGAGGCTTAAACAAACACACAGAATAACACAGGTAGTTGGGGTTATTGCGTATATATAAAATAGCCTCCGACCGCGGGTGGTCGGAGGCTATTTGCAAGCACGTTTTTGGCTGGTTTAGCCGTAGATGCGTTGGGGCTGCTCTTCGCCCTTTACGGAGGCTTCGGTCACGATGACCTTGGAAACACCCTCCTCGCTGGGGAGGTCGAACATCGTCTGCTGCAGCACGTCCTCGCAGATGGAGCGCAGACCGCGGGCGCCGGTCTTACGAGCAAGCGCCATGCGGGCTATCTCGTGCAGGGCGGCATCCTCAAACTCAAGCTCAACGTCCTCGAGCTGGAACATCTTGCGGTACTGGCGCACCACGGCGTTCTTGGGCTCGGTCAGGATCGACACCAAGTCGTCCTCGTCGAGCGCCTGCGTCTGGGTCACGACGGGCGTACGTCCCACAAACTCGGGAATCATACCAAAGGCGTTGAGGTCCTGCGGGAGCACCTGACGAAGCAGGTCGTTCTCGTCGACCGAGGTGGGGCCGGCGATCTCGGAGTTAAAGCCCACGCCCTTGTTGCCCACGCGGTCGGCAATGATCTTGTCCAAACCCACAAAGGCACCGCCGCAGATAAACAGGATGTTGGTCGTGTCGATCTGCAGCAGCTCCTGCTGGGGATGCTTGCGGCCGCCGGTGGGCGGAACGCTTGCCACCGTGCCCTCAAGAATCTTAAGCAGGGCCTGCTGAACGCCCTCGCCCGAAACATCGCGGGTAATGGAGAGGTTCTCGGCCTTGCGGGCGATCTTGTCGATCTCGTCAACGTAGATAATGCCCACCTGAGCGCGCTCAATGTCGCCATCGGCAGCATTGATGAGCTTGAGCAGGATGTTCTCCACGTCCTCGCCCACATAGCCGGCCTCGGTAAGCGCGGTAGCGTCGGCGATGGCAAACGGCACCTCGAGGATGCGCGCGAGCGTCTGGGCGAGCAGGGTCTTGCCGGTACCGGTGGGGCCGAGCAGCAGGATGTTGGACTTGGCGAGCTCTACCTCGTCCATATCGTCGTTGAACTGCGAGCCCATGCCGTCGTCAAAGGCAGACACCGCGGCGCCGCCCTCGATCACGCGGCGATAGTGGTTGTACACGGCAACCGACATGGCGCGCTTGGCGTCCTCCTGACCCATAACATAGGCCGAAAGCTCGTCATAGATCTCGTGCGGCGTCGGCACGTGCGTGATGACCTGGCGGTCGTCCTCGAGCTCAAAGCCCTCGGCCTCGGGGTCCACGGCGGGCTGCCCAGCAGCCTGGCCGTGGTCGTTGAGGAAGCCCGGCAGCTTGCCATTACGGGCGGCGTCCATAAAGTCCGAAGCCAGTGACTCCTCCAAGATCTCGGAGCAGGCGGCAACGCACTCGTCGCAGATAAAGATGTTGGTCGGGCCCTTCACCAGTCGGCGAACCTGACCCTGCTCTTTTCCGCAGAAGGAGCAGCGGATGGGGTTGCCGTTCTCGTCAAAGTTGTCCTGCATGTTACCGGCCATCCTAGGCGTCCTTCGCGGCGAGGTCGCGCGAGGTGACGATACGGTCGATCAGTCCGTAGTCGAGGGCCTCGGCAGCGGTCAGGTAATTGTCGCGCTCGGTATCGGCCTGGACCTTCTCGATGGGCTGGCCCGAGGCGTCGGACAGGATCTGGTTGAGCTCGCGGCGGGCCCTGGGCACCGCCACTGGGCTGGTGAATCATGACCTTGGAATGCGGCAGGCAGAAGCGCTTGCCCTTGGCACCGGCCGAAAGCAGCACGGCGGCCATGGACGCGGCCATACCGACGCAGATGGTGGAGACCTGCGGCTTGATGAAGTTCATGGTATCCAGAATCGCCAGGCCGGAGTAAACCTCACCGCCGGGCGAATTGATGTAGAGCGAGATATCCTTCTCGGCATCCTGGCTCTCAAGATGCAGCAGCTGGGCAACGACCAGGTTGGCGCTGACGGAGTTGATCTCCTCGCCCAAGAAGATGATGCGGTCGTTGAGCAGGCGCGAATAGATATCGTAGCTGCGCTCGCCGCGCGGCGTCTGCTCGATAACGTATGGCACGAGGGCGGAATCGAACTTAGCGATCATACGCATCTCCATTTCTCTCTTGCGGACCAAATTGGTTCTAGATAAACGTACGGTGCCCGCATGCTATGCATTGGCTGGCACCGTACGAAGCAACCGGATAACCGGCTATTAACTTTACCCCATCACGGGCACATACATGCGCTCGTGGGCAAGGTGGCGAGAATTACTCGGCGTCCTTGGCGGTCTCGTCGACCTCGGTCACCTTGGCGTTCTCGACCAGGTGATCGACGGCCTTGGAGCGACGGATGGACTCGCGGACGGCAGGCATGCGGCCATCGGCGAT
>DXLV01000031.1:16208-24168 GCA_019414545.1 Collinsella sp.
CTCGACGTCCTTGCCGCCGGCCTTCTCGAACTCGGCGTTGATGTCGTCCTCGGTGACCTCGATCTTGAGCTCACGGGCGAGGGCGTCAAGAGCCAGGGACTCACGGGCAACGTCGTTGGCCTGCTTGTGCAGGTCGCCGATGAACTGCTCCATGGTCAGGCCCGAAGCCGGCAGCCAGGTGTCCAGCGTCATGCCGCGGGCAGCGAGGTTGGACAGGAAGTTCTGGCCAAGCTCCTCAAAGACTGACTGCTCGTAGTCGGCATCCATCTCGTCGAGCTGCAAGCGCTCGGCGAGAGCGGAGACGCAACGGTTCTCCTTCTCGGCCGGGAGGCGGGAAGCCTTGTCCTGCTCGATCTCGATCTTGATGGCGTCGCGCATGGCGTCGATGTTGTCGAAGCCAAAGTCGGACTTGACGAGCTCGTCGGTGAGCTCGGGGGTGTTGCGGACCTTGATGCCCTTGACGGTGACCTCGACGGTGTGGGTCTCGGCCTCCTCGCCCTCCTCGACCTCGTCGGTCCAGGTGACGGTCTTGACGTCGTCAATGTTGGCGCCGATCAGAGCCTCGTTGAACTCGGCGGGGTTGCTGTCGCTACCGGCGATGAGCATACGGCCCTCGGCGGCAAAGTTGTCGGCGTTCTCGACGGCCTTGAAGTCGACGGTGACGTAGTCCTCGGCCTCGACAGCGCGATCCTCGACGTCCTCGAAGGTGGCACGGTAGTTGAGGAGCATCTCGACCTGGTTGTTGATCTCGGACTCGGTGACCTCCGCGGGAGGCATCTCGATCTCGACAGCGTCGAAGGAGGAGAGCTCAGCGGCGGGACGCAGGGAGAACTCGACGGTGTAGGTGTAGTCCTCGTGATCCTTGGCGAGGTCGAGCTCCTTGTAGTCACCGCTCTTGGTGGGGACGATGTCCAGCTCGTTGAGGACGGCGGGCTCGTTGGCGGCGATCAGGTCGTTGGTGGCCTGAGCGAGGGTAGCCTCGGCGCCAAGAGCGGAATCGATGACCGGACGGGGAGCCTTGCCGGCACGGAAGCCCGGAAAGCGGTACTTCTTGGCGGTGTCCTTGTAGGCCTTCTTGATCGCGGCGTCGACGTCGGCGGCCGGGATGGTGACCGTAGCGGTGAGCTTGGCGTCCTTGACGTCAGAAGCGGTGATGTTCAACACGTTCCTCCTCATACTGCCCAGCTTATCTGAGGTGCTGGTACCTTTATGCAACAAAGAGTCGCGACGGCCGAAGCCGACGCAGATGCGTTGGTGCGGGCGAAAGGACTCGAACCTTCACGGGAATCCCACCAGAACCTAAATCTGGCGCGTCTACCAATTCCGCCACGCCCGCATGAGCGCACAGACTAGGAATGATAGCAGATACGAACGACAAGCGCACGCACACGTTTTACAGGCTCACGACCTCACCACGAGTGCAAAAGACGGGACGAGTTGCCCCGCCCCGCCCATTACAACTTGTTCGCTGGCCCGCTACTCCCCCAGCAGGGCCTTCTCGGGCGTGATGGGCAGCGAGCGTACCTGATGGCCGGTGGCGTGTGCCACGGCCGAGGCCACGGCGGCGAGCGGCGTGTTGATGACGACCTCGCCGATCGACTTGGCACCAAACGGGCCCGTCGGCTCGTAGCTCGGCTCAAAGGCCACGCGAATGCTGCCGATATCCAGGCGCGTGGGCAGCTTGTAGCTCATAAAGTTGCCGGTGCGCAGGCGACCGCGGTCGTCGTGCTCGACGATCTCGTAGAGCGCGTGGCCAATACCCTGGGCAATGCCGCCCTCGGCCTGGACGCGCGCGAGTGCCTCGTTGATCACGGTGCCGCAGTCCACAGCCGCCGCATAGTCCACCACGGTCACCTTGCCGGTAGCCTTGTCGACCTCGACTTCGGCAATGCCGGCCATAAACGGCGGAGGCGAAACGGGCAGGCAGGCAGAGGCATGCGAGGTCAGCGCGTCGCCGCCCGCGATGTTCTTGACGCACAGGTTGGCAAAGTCGCGCAGCGTGAGGTAGCGACCGCGCTCACGAGCGGCACGCTCGTCGGACAGGCGCACGTACTGGCCATCGAAGACCACATCGGCGGCGTCCACATCCCACATCTGGGCGGCCTTAGCGCAAATCTTCTCACGCAGCTCGCTTGCGGCGTTCTTGGCGGCAAGGCCCGTCACGTAGGTACCGGAGCTCGCGTACGAGCCGGCGTCGAACGGCGACACGTCGGTATCCACGCCGCGCACCACAATGAGCGAGCTCTCCACGCCCAGCTCCTCGGCGGCAATCTGCGCCAAGATCGTGTCGACGCCCATGCCGTTATCGGTGGCGCCGGTGCCGATGGTAATGAAGCCGTCCTCTTCCAGGCGCATGTCGATGCCGGCGATGTCGACGTTGGAGATGCCAGAGCCCTGCATAGTGAGCGCACAGCCCAGAGCACGCACGCGGTCGCCCAGGTCCACGGCCAGCGGCTTGTCGCGCCAACCGATCATGTCCATCGCGCGCAGCAGGCAGCGGTCGAGCGCGCAGGCGTTGAGCTTCTCGTTGTAGTACTGCGGCATGATCTCGCCCTCGCGCACGATGTTCTTAAGGCGCAGGTCGGCGGGGTCCATGTGCAGCATGTCGGCGAGCTCGTTGACGGCGCTCTCCACGGCAAACTGGCCCTGGGTGGCACCGTAGCCGCGATACGCGCCGCCGCGGTTGGTATTGGTGTAGACGGCGTCCCAGCTAAAGCGGCTCGCCTTCACATGGTTGTAGATGGGCAGGCTCTTGTGGCCCGAAAGGCCGATCGTCGTGGTAGCGTGCTCGCCGTACGCGCCGGCGTTGGACAGCGTGTGCAGATCGATGGCCGTAATGGTGCCGTCGTTCATGGCGCCCAGCTTAACGGTCATCTGCATCTGGTGGCGCGAGTTGCCCGCGGTGATGGTCTCCTCGCGGGTGTAGCAGCAGTAGCTCGGACGGCCGGTCTGCTGGGTAACGAATGCCACGAAGATCTCGCAGCAGCCCGTCTGCTTGGAGCCAAAGCCGCCGCCGATGCGCGGCTTAATGACCTGCACCTGCGACTGCGGAATATCGAGCGACTGCGCGACCATGCGACGCACGTGGAAGGGCACCTGCGTGGAGGTGGTCACCGAGATACGCCCGAACGCGTCGGTCGTCGCGAAGGCGCGGAAGGTCTCCATGGGCGCGGTCTGCGTGGCCTGGCTGGTGTAGGTGCGAGTGAAGACGATGTCGCTCTGGGCGAATGCCTCGTCCAGGTCGCCATAATCGCTGGTACCGCTGCACACCAGGTTGCGCGGAACGTCGCCGCCCTGCGGGAACATAAAGGTCACGTCGCCCTCGGGGTGGACCACGATGTCGTTATCGAGTGCCTGGGTGAAGTCGAGCAGGGGCTCGAGCACCTCGTAGTCGACCTCGATGAGCTTGAGCGCCTTGTCTGCGGCCTCCTCGGTCTCGGCGGCGACGATCGCCACCTCTTCGTTTTGGTAACGGACGAGGTTCTCGAGAATCAGGCGGTCGTAGGGACTCGGCTGCGGGTAGCTCTGACCGGCGATGGTAAAGCGGCGCTGGGGCACGTCCTCGTAGGTGTAGACGCCCACGACGCCGGGCACCTTCAGGGCACGCGACGTATCGATGGAGCGGATCTTGGCACGCGCATACGGGCTGCGCTTGAGCTTAACGATGAGCGCACCGGCGGGCACCATATCGCCCGTGTAGACGGGACGGCCCTCGAGCAGGGCCTTCGAGTCCTTCTTGGGCTGCTTGTGGGTGATCTGCTTGTAGGAGACCCCGTCAGAGCTGGTGTCATTAATCGGCAGCTCGGGCATCTCAAAGCCCACCTGTACGCCAGATTCGTTGAGGAAGCGGACGATGGCGCGCAGCTGGCTCTCGTAGCCGCTGCAGCGGCACAGGTTGCCGGCGAGCTGGCGCGAGAGCTCCTCGCGCGTGGCGACGAGGCTCGGATCCTCCTTGGCGGCGCGGGCAAGCGCCAGCACGTTCATGATAAGGCCGGGGGCGCAAAAACCGCACTGCTCGGCGCCTTCGGCAGCCATAGCGCGGGCAAGCGCCTCGGACTCGGCCTTGAGGCCCTCGAGCGTGGTGATGGAGCGACCCTCGATGCGCGCGGCGGGAACCGAGCAGCTCAGCACCGGGTCGCCGTCGAGCCACACCGTGCACAGACCGCAGTTGGTGGTTTCGCAGGCGCAGCGCACCGACGCGCAACCCTGCTCACGCAAAAGCGAAAAGAGCATGGTATCGGGGGCAATCTGAACCTTGACCTTGCGGCCGTTGAGCGTAAAGGAAAGATCGATGAGTTTGGCAGCCATTAGCGCACCTCGCTAGAATCGATGCCGGGCACGCGGCGGCAGGAATACTCGTCCGTGGCGAACTTGGGGATCTGCACGGTCTCGAGCTCGCGGGCAAGCGCGGCCGAAAGCTCGATGCCGGCGGCGCGGCGAACGGCCTGCACGGCAAGCGGCGCCGAGATGCGGCGGCGGTAGTCGGCCGAGCCCCACATATTGGTGCCGTAGCTCAGCGCGCGTACGGACGCGGCAAGGGCGCGCAGCTCGTCCTCGGAAGGCTGCTCGCTGGTAAGGCCGCACGCCTCGCCCTGCAGCAAGGTCGCGCGCAGCGGGCGGGCGCCCACGGTGACGTGCCAGGTGTTGTCCCACCAGGCGGCGGTGACGTTGAGCGAGGGGAAGTCGGTCGCGGCCTTACGCACGGCCTCGTAGCTCGCGCGGTAGTCGTGCTTGACGACCACGACATGCTCGATCACGTCGCGCACATAGCCCATGTCCACGAACTCGGCGAGCGGCACGCGGCCGGCGCCCGTCAGCTCAACATAGGAATCGAGCGCCAGGAAAGCCGAGAGCACGTCCGAGAAGCCAAAGCGGCCGTAGATGCTGCCGCCCACCGTGGCGGTATTGCGCAGCTGCACGCCCACGATATCGTGAACGGCGAACTCGAAGACATTGTTGACAAGCGCGTTGAGCTCGGCATGGCGCTCGAGCTGGCGCAGGGTGCACATGGCACCGATGCGAAACTCGGTCTCGGTCTCCTCGATCTGATCGAGTCCGCAGGCCGAAAGGTCAATCGCCGTCGCCACACGACGCGAACCCAGGCGCATCCAGATGCCGCCGCCCACAATCTTGTTGTTGCGGTTCTTCTGCAAGAGCTCATAGGCTTCGGCCGCGTTTCCAACACGGACGTAGGTACCGAACTTGAGCACGTTCTCCCCCATCTCTTCACTTGTCCAGTACTTTTAAGTGTACCAAACGAGGGGCCGCAACCTTCCACAGCACAAAAACCTCCCTCCCATCCATAACTTGCGGTGAAATACGGACTGTTTGTCGGGCTTAGGGCGCCCAACAGTCCGTATTTCATCGCAACTTAAGGGGCGGCCGGCAGAGGGCCGAGGGAAATGGTCCGTTTTCCTCCGTCCCCTTCGGATCAAAAAAGGCTCCCGGCGTTGAGCCGAGAGCCTCATTACATGCTATGTCAGGCAGGGTTTAGCAGACGCCCTGGGCGAGCATGGCGTCGGCGACCTTCAGGAAGCCGGCGATGTTGGCGCCCATGACAAAGTTGCCCTCCTGGCCATACTCCTTGGCGGTGTCGTCAACGTTGTGGAACATGCCGCGCATGAGCTGCTCGAGCTTGCCGTCGACCTCCTCAAAGGTCCAGGACAGGTGCTCGGCGTTCTGGCTCATCTCCAGGCCGGACACGAGCACGCCGCCGGCGTTGGCAGCCTTACCGGGCATAAAGGCGACGCCATTCTCCTGGAAGTAGGTCGTGGCCTCGATGGTCGTGGGCATGTTCGCGCCCTCGCCGACCACCTTGCAGCCGTTGGCGACGAGTGCCTGGGCATCCTCGAGCAGCAGCGTGTTCTCGCGAGCGCAGGGCAGTGCGATGTCGCAGGGAAGCTGCCACACGCCGCGGCCGTCGCCCTCGTGCCACACGGCCTTGGGCTTCTCGTCAACGTACATGGCGAGCGTAACGCCCTTGTCGTGGCCGGAGCGCTTCTTGTTGTAGACATGCTCGAGCACGGTGTAGTCGATGCCGTCGGGATCCTCGACCCAACCGTGGGTGTCGGAGCAGGCCAGCACCTTGCCGCCGAGCTGGGAGACCTTCTGGACCGCGTAGATAGCGACGTTACCGGAACCGTGAACGACGACGTTCTTGCCCTCGAAGGAGTCGCCGCGGCTCTTGAGGTACTCGTCCACAAAGTAGACCAGACCGTAGCCGGTGGCCTCGGTACGGGCGAGCGAGCCGCCAAAGGAGAGGCCCTTGCCGGTAAGGACGCCGGTCCACTCGTTGGTCAGGCGCTTGTACTGACCGAACATGTAGGCAACCTCGCGGCCGCCAACGCCCAGGTCACCGGCGGGAACGTCGGTATTGGGGCCAATGTGGCGATAGAGCTCGGTCATGAAGGACTGGCAGAAGTGCATAATCTCGTTGTTGGACTTGCCCTTGGGGTCAAAGTCGGAGCCGCCCTTGCCGCCGCCCATGGGAAGGGTGGTCAGGCTGTTCTTGAGGATCTGCTCCAGGCCCAGGAATTTGAGCATGCCCAGGGTGACCGTCGGGTTAAAGCGCAGGCCGCCCTTGTAGGGTCCAATGGCAGAGTTGAACTCGACGCGGTAGCCGCGGTTGACCTGAACCTTGCCCTGGTCGTCGACCCAGGGAACACGGAACATGACGATGCGCTCGGGCTCGACGAGGCGCTCAAGCAGGGCGGCCTCCTCGTACTCGGGATGGGCGTCGAGCGCCGGCTGGATGGTGCCGAGGATCTCGGTAGCGGCCTGGATGAACTCAGGCTGCTCGGGATAGCGGGCCTTGAGCTCGTCGAGAACTTTCTGCGTGTAGCTCATGCTTCCTCCAATTGATGGAAAAGAAAGGTGTCGTTCGAGGCGCCCCATGCGCCCCGAGCTTTATCGAGTATGGATAATATCGCACTGTTGCAGCAAAGTTTCGCATAAGCCGACGAGCAGATGTTTCGTTTTGATTACGATGCAGGTAGAAGCGTTTTTGAGTGCCTGACGCGCAAAACCCGTGTTTCAAACCTGTTTCGTCCACGTGTTCCAAACCACCACATTGAGGACAGGTAACTTTGTGGTGGTGTTGGCGGCTAGAGGACGAGCTGGTGGTAGTCGGCGGGGGTTATGCGGCCTTCGGTGGCAGCACGGAAGGCGGCGAGCGCATCGCCCGAGAACGGCATGACCCAGCACAGCCCGCAGCCGGCGGTAATGGAGCCCGGCAGCGGCATGATGCGCCCGGGCACACCGGCGGCAAGGCAAAGCTGCTCGCATTCCATCACATCGAAGGTGCTGTCGAACGACACGATGATCTTGCGTTCGTGGTCGAGGGCATCACCGGACGGGCCTTCGCGGTGTGCCTCACGATACGCCGCGGCAGCCGCTTCCTCTTCCGCGGTATGTCCACAGCCACCACATCCGCAGGTACAGGGTTCGGACCCGTCGCAAGTGCAAGGCTCTCCCGTGTCGGGGCAAATATCGTGAGACATGGCATCTCCCATCGTCTAGGCGAGCAACTCGGCCGCCGCAAACTCCTCGGGCGTATTGACGTTCTCGAAGCAGAGCGTCGAGCCCGCGGCCTTAACAATCTGCGGCTCATCCATATAACCAGCCTGAACGCGATTGATCAGGCAGCGAATGCGCTGGCGGTCGCAGGCAAGCAGCTCGTGGGCAACCGGCGCACACGCGTCACAGCGCCAGACGGCGCAAAGCGGCTCAATCCCCCGCTCCTCGCGCGGCACGCACGCATCGAGCGCCTCGGCCTCAACACGATCGGCAAGCGCGCCGATCAGTTCCGGCGAGACAAACGGCATGTCGCAGGCGACGATCGCCACGAGCGGCAATCGGGCCGCGGCCAACGAGCTCGCGATGCCGCGCATGGCACCGGCGGGACCGTCGACGTCCATCACCACGCGGGGGCGCAGGCCATCAAACATAAGTTCCTCAAGAT
>DXLV01000032.1:0-18517 GCA_019414545.1 Collinsella sp.
CTGTTGCCGGAGAGATCACGGCAATGAAGGACGCGATCGCCAAAACGGCGATGACCACACCGGCGATATCGCGATTGGCCGAAGGCTCGACCAAGGGCTCAAAATCGTCGAAGTCTGCCTCATGGCCCTTATTGGCACGAAGATGGGAACCGGCACCCTTAGCAGATGCCGGTTGGTTGTTGGCCTTATTGCCTTTGGCGTTTTGTGCAGATCCGCGCGCCAAACTAAACCTCCATGACGACCGGGATGATCATCGGGCGAGTGCGCGTACGGCTCCAGATAAAGTTGGAGAGCGAGTCGCGCACGGCCTTGCGAATGGCGTCGGAACCGCTGCTGGTAAAGCTGAACTTGCCCTTCTCGATCGTCTTCATGATGGACGCGGAGGCATCCTCGGAGAACTGGTCGTCGATGGCAAACGAAACGCCGCGGCCCGAGAACTCGATGGCCTCGATCTTCTTGTGCTTGAGCGAGACGATGGCGACAGCCGTAACCATACCGTCGTTGGCGAGCTTCTGGCGATCGCGCAGGACGATGGGGTCGGTATCGCCGATGCGCAGACCGTCGACGTAGACGACGCCGGACTCGACGGGCGTGCCGCGCTTGACGATGCCGCCACGCATCTCGAGCGTGTCACCGTTATCGAGGATAAAGATATGATCGTCCTTGAGACCCATCTTACGGGCCAGCTGGGCATGGGCGCGCAGATGCACGGCCTCACCGTGAACCGGCATAAAGTACGTGGGCTTGGCCATGGCAATCAGGAGCTTGAGCTCCTCCTGGCTACCGTGACCGGAGACGTGAACGAGAGCGCGGTTCTTATCCCACACGTCGCAGCCGAGCTTGGCCAGGCTGTTGACGACCTGCTGGACGGCTTTCTCATTGCCGGGAACAGGAGTTGCCGAGAGGATAACGGTATCGCCCTCGTGGATGGAGAGCGTCTTGTGCTCGCCATTGGCCATGCGGGACAGGGCCGACAGCGGCTCGCCCTGCGAACCAGTGCACATGACGACGATCTTGTCGTCAGGCAGGTTATCGATATCGAAGGCATCGATGATATCGGCATCATCGATGTTGAGATAACCGAGCTCGCGCGCCACGCGGGTGTTCGTGAGCATGGAGCGACCGGTCACAACGACCTTACGGCCGCACTTGCGGGCGGCATCGCAGATCTGCTGTAAACGATGGATGTGGCTCGAGAACGATGCGACGAACACGCGACCCGGGGCGTTCTTGATGGCGTGCAGCAGGTTGGGACCAACCTCGGCCTCGGACTTGGTAAAGCCGGGAACCGTGGCATTAGTGGAGTCGGAAAGCAGCAGGTCGATGCCCTGCTTGGCAAAGCGGCTGATAGCGGCGTAGTCGGGCGTGACACCGTCGATGGGCGTCTGGTCGAGCTTAAAGTCGCCGGTGTGCATAACGGTGCCCTGATTGGTGCGGATGAACACGCCCAGAGCGCCGGGGATGGAGTGCGTCATCGAGAAGAAGTCGAGCGAGATGCCGCCGAGGTTGACATGGCTGCCGCCCTTGACCTCGCGGAACTTGGGTGCGCGGATGCGGAACTCAGAAAGCTTGCCCTCGATAAAGCCAAGCGTCAGCTTGCTCGAGAAGATGGGCACCTTATTGTTGAGGTCCTGCAGCAGATACGGAAGCGAACCGGTGTGGTCCTCGTGGCCGTGAGTGACGACGATACCGCGGAGCTTCTCCTCGTTCTCCAGAACATAGGTGTAGTCGGGAAGCACCAGGTCGATACCAGGCTGGGAGTCATCCGGGAACATGAGGCCGGCGTCGACGAGCACCATGTCGTCGCCGCACTCGAAGACCGTCATATTCTTGCCGATGCCGTCAAGGCCGCCAAGCGGGATGATCTTCAAGGGAGATGATTTTTTAGCTGCCATAGGTTAGTGTGGTTTCCTTTCTTCGAAACGGGTCTGGAACAACCGACGGGGCGCTTCTGGCAAACCGACCGCCGGGAACGTACAAACATGCATCACAGAGTCGATGCAATAACCACAGTATGATACCCATTTGAACCAATACAGACCACCCATGCATTAAAGCCCCATCTGAACCGGTCTATCCCGCCGGTTTCCCGTGGGGCGGGCACTGATGAAGTTTCCTGCTCTACAGTCCTGCTCACGACGGAGGCCACATTAAGTGGCCTCCTGTTCGTGCGGAACTCGCGATAACCTTCATCAGTGCCCGCCCCACGGGAAACCTGCCAAAAAGGGACAGGTTTATTTTGGTCGGTTTTATCTGGGAAGATGCTGCTGCGGCTATCTACAGATCTGAAATCTGACTACTGAATAGACTGTCTAACTAAATAGCGAGCG
This sequence comes from Collinsella sp., assembly GCA_019414545.1. Classification (GTDB taxonomy): domain Bacteria; phylum Actinomycetota; class Coriobacteriia; order Coriobacteriales; family Coriobacteriaceae; genus Collinsella. The sequence continues at coordinate 2,331 of DXLV01000032.1, forward strand.
GCACTAACCAGTCCTTTTGCTTGCGCCCGGGAGGGCCGCATATGAAGTTTATCGCGAGTTCCGCACGCAAAGGAAAGCACTTAATGTGCTTTCCGTCTTGCGCAGGACTGTAGAGCAGGAAACTTTACCCGCGGCCCCCGCCGGGAACAGCAAAAGGGCGACCCCTGTCCGGAGTCGCCCTTGCGGTGCTGGTTATGTACGGCTGTTACTCGGCGTCGTGGTGACGGCGGGGCTTGCGGCCTCCGTTGTCACCGGGACGGCGCGGACGGTCGCTGCGCTCGGAACGCTCGCGACGCGGACGCTCACGGCGCTGGAAGTGCTCGCCGTCGCCCTCGGAGGAACCCTCGGCGCGAGCCGGGGCCTCGGGCTTGTCAAGACGATCGAGCGAGATCTTGCCACGATCGTCGACCTCGATGACGACGACCTTGACCTCGTCGCCCACGTTGAGGACGTCCTCGACCTTCTCCACACGACCCTTGGCGACGCGGGAGATGTGCAGCAGGCCGTCCTTACCGGGCAGCAGATTCACGAAGGCACCGAAGGGCTGAATGGAGACCACGCGACCGGTGTACTCCTCGCCCGGCTCGGGAACCTTGATGATGAGCTTGATGCGCTCGACGGCCTGATCGACGGACTCGCCGGTGCCGCCGACAAAGACGGTGCCGTCCTCCTGGATGTCGACCGAAGCACCGGTCTCGTCCTGGATGCCGCGGATGACCTTACCACCGGAACCGATGACGTCGCGGATCTTATCGGTCGGAACCTGGATGGAGACGATGCGCGGAGCGGTGCTGCGCGTGGTGTGGCGCGGCTCAGGGATCACATCGAGCATCTTCTGCAGGATGTACGCACGACCCTCCTTGGCCTGCTGCAGGGCGCGGGCCAGAATGTCGAAGGTGAGGCCGGTGGCCTTGTTGTCCATCTGCAGGGCGGTAATGCCCTCGGTGGTGCCGGTGACCTTAAAGTCCATGTCGCCCAGGAAGTCCTCGAGACCCTGGATGTCGGACAGGACCACGGTCTTGCCCTCCTCCTGGATCAGGCCCATGGCGATACCGGAGACCGGGCGCTTAATGGGCACGCCGCCGTCCATAAGGGCGAGCGTGGAGCCGCAGGTCGAAGCCATCGAAGAGGAGCCGTTGGACTCCATGACCTCGGAGACGACGCGGATGGCGTAAGGGAACTCGTTCTCGTCGGGGAGCACCGGAAGCAGGGCGCGCTCGGCCAGGTTGCCGTGACCGATCTCGCGGCGCTTGGGGCTGCCCATGCGGCCGGTCTCGCCGGTGCAGAACGGCGGGAAGTTGTAGTGGTGCATATAGCGCTTGCCCTCGGTGGGCTCGATGGTATCCAGACGCTGGCCCTCGTTGAGCATACCGAGCGACAGGACGGAGAGCACCTGGGTCTGACCACGCTGGAACAGGCCGGAGCCATGAACGAGCGGCAGGTAGTTGTCCTTCACCATGATGGGACGAATCTCGTCGGCGGCACGACCGTCGACGCGCTCACCGGTCTCGACGACCATGGTGCGCATGGCCTTCTTCTCGAGCTTCTTGAGCGCCACGGGGATCTCGCGCTCCCAGGCGGCCTGCTCCTCGTCGGTGAACTCGGCGCGGATGGACTCCTTCAGAGCCTCGACCTTACCGATGCGGGAAAGCTTGTCGGCGTCGCGCAGGGCAGCGGCCATCTCGTCGTAGTGGGCGAAGATGCGCTCCTGGACCTCCTCGACAGGCTGGTCGAGCGGGTACTCCTTCTTGACGATAGCGCCGTTGACCTGCTCCCACTCGGCAACGAACTCGTCCTGGGCCTGGCAGAAGGCGGCAAGGGCCTCCTGGCCAAACTTCATGGCGGCGAGCATGTCGTCCTCGGAGATCTCCTCGGCGCCGGCCTCGACCATCGAGATGAAGTCGGCAGAGCCGCCCAGCTCCAGGTCCAGATCGGAGTTCTCGCGCTCCTCATAGGTGGGATTGACGATAAACTCGCCGGTCTCCACGTTGCGGCCGATGCGCACGCAGGCAAGCGGGCCCTCGAAGGGCACGCCGCCGAGCGTCATGGCCAGCGAAGCACCCATGACGTTGATGACGTCGAAGGGGTTGACCTGGTCGGCGACGAGCGAGGTAGCGACGATGTGCACCTCGTTGCGGAAGCCATCCGGGAAGCTCGGGCGGATCGGGCGGTCGATCATGCGAGCCGTGAGCGTGGCCTTCTCGCTGGGACGGCCCTCGCGCTTAAGGTAGCCACCCGGAATGCGGCCGGCGGCGTACATCTTCTCGTTGAAGTCGACGGTCAGCGGGAAGAAGTCGTAGTTCTTACGCTCCTTGGAGACGACCACGGTGTCGAGCATCGTGGTGTCGCCCTGCTTGACCAGACAGGCGCCGGTGGCCTGCTTGGCAAGCTCGCCGGACTCAAAGGTGTAGGTCTTGCCGTACAGCTCAAAGGTCTTGGATACGAGTGTCATTGTTCTCCTTTACCCCACAGGCCCCTTGCCTGCGGGCTTCTCATGTGACGCGGGCCCCCTGCCCCCGCCACGCTTCAGAGCGTGATTGTTCACGCCCTTACACAAAAAGAGCGCCCCGCTGCGCAGGACGCTCTTAGCATGTACAAATCCTACTGGATGTTGTCGCGGATGCCCAGAGCCTTGATGAGCTCACGGTACTCGACGATGTCGTTCTTCTTGATGTAGGAGAGAAGACGACGACGACGGCCGACGAGCATGAGCAGGCCACGACGGGTGTGGAAGTCCTTCTGGTGGGACTTCATGTGCTCGGTCAGCTCCTTGATGCGCTCGGTCAGGATGGCGACCTGAACCTTGGGGTTGCCGGTATCGACCGGGGTGTTACCGAACTGGGCAGTCAGCTCCGCCTTGCGCTCTTTGGAAACAGTCATTGTTTCACCTTTCGTTTTGCGTCGCCCACGGGCGACTCGATTCGCCTCGGACTGGGAAGCCGCCGGTGGAGCGAGCAACCAAGGTCGAGGTACCAACAGGTCGGTATGTTACCACAAGCAGCCCGCGCCTGCGCATCATCACCGACCCAACATGAATTCCATCGCACGGAGGCGCTGATCGGCGTGCGTCGCAGCCCACACATGCGAAAGTCCCAGCAAAAAGGCTGCGGTATGGGGGTCGACCCTCTCGGCCATAAGTGCATCGAAGGTCATGGACATGAGGGCGCGCAGCCACGCGACCTCACCGGTCGACACCAGCTCGGCACCCGGAACGCTCGACGCGCACGACCCGCACATGAGACCGCCCGCCTGGGGCGAAAAATACGACAGCATGGGGTCTCCGCACAGCACGCAGGCCGAAAAATCGGGTCGATAGCCAACGTGCGACAGCAGCTTAAAGACATATGCCGCCACAAGTAGATCCATATGCGCCGCGTCGAGCCCGCTGCCCACCAGGGCAAGCGCTCGCTGCGTTATGGCAAAGGTAAACGGGTCCTCGGCGTCCTCGAACGAGCACACGCGCGCGACCTCGGCGATCGCGCTTGCGGCGCATGTCATCTCGTAATCGGGAGCAGCGCCGAGCGGCGCCTCCATAAGCTCGGCCTGGGAAACCACGTCGAGCGACCGTCCATGCGCAAGCAGCAGATCAACGGTACAGAACAGCTCGCAGCGCGCAGCCAGGCGTCCGCCGGGTTTGCGGGCGCCCTTTGCCACAGCACGAACCTGCCGACCCCGCTCGTCAAGCATCGTCAGGATCAGGTCCGTCTCTTTGAGCTTCGTCTTATCGAGCACGAGCACTTTCGTGCGATATGTACGAGAACCTGCCATTCGCGCCGCGTGTCCCTAATCCTCGGCGTTATAGCCAAAGCGGCGAATCTGGGCCTCGTCGTCACGCCAGCCGGCCTTGACCTTCACGTCCAGCTCCAAAAAGACCTGGGTGCCAAAGATGCGCTCAAGGTCGCGACGGGCGTCGATGCCGATATGTTTGATCATCTCGCCGCCCTTGCCGATGATGATGCCCTTTTGGCCCTCGCGCTCGACGTAAATGGTGGCGTGCACGCGCAGCACCTTCTTGGTCTGCTCAAGCGCATCGCAAATCACGCCCACGGAGTGCGGGATCTCATCACGGGTGCGGCGCAAGACCTTCTCGCGCACAAACTCGGCAACGAGCGTCTCATCGGAAGCGTCGGTACCCATGTCCTCGGGGAACCAACGCGGACCCTCGGGCAAAAAGTGCGCAACGGTCTCGATGAAGGCATCGACGTTGAAGTTCTTGACCGACGACGTCACGATCTCGTCGTCATATTCCATAAGCTCGTGGGCGGCCTTGAGCTGCTCCATGACCTGTGCGGGGTCGGCTTCATCGGCCTTGGTGAGCACCAGGACCTTCTTGCAACGGGCGCATCTGACGCGCTCGGCAACCCAGGCGTCTCCCCTGCCGATCGGTTTAGTGGCATCAATCAAAAACGCGACAACATCGACATCGTTCAGCTCGAACAGCGCGCTCTTGTTGAGCTCGGACCCTAGACCGTCCTTGGGCTTGTGGATACCCGGGGTATCGACAAAGACCAGCTGGTAGCCGGGGCGGTTGACGACGGCGCGCATGCGGCGGCGGGTCGTCTGGGCCACCGGCGAGGTGATGGCGACCTTTTTGCCATAGCAGGCGTTGAGCAGCGTTGACTTACCGGCGTTGGGGCGGCCGACCAAGGCCACGAAGCCACTGCGGAAACCGGGCTCAACGTCGCCAAAGCCCGCGAGGCTGTCGTCCTCATCGCACAGGGCGTCGAGTTCCTCGTCGCTCATGCCCTCAAACGGGTCGAACTCCTCGACTTCCTCATAGGCCTCGGTCGCCTTAGCATCCGGGGACTCGTCGTCCAAAATTTCATCGATAGGCTGCATATTGTCGGACATGGGAATCCCTTTCTAAATAAAGCCGAGCGCGTGGGCAAATACCAGCAAGCCCACAATCGCGGCGGTGATTGAAAGTACGTATACCGAGGCGGCGGCGATGTCCTTGGCGCGTTTTGCCAGCGGATGGAGCTCCTGGGTCGCCAGATCGACAATGGCCTCCATGGCGGTATTGCACAGCTCGCCGTGAATCACCAGGCCGCAGCAGATGATAATCGTGGCCCACTCGGCAATGTCGAGCCCCACGATACAGCCGGCAATGATGGTGCACACGCCCGCTACGAGCATAACCTTAATGTTGCGCTCGGTCTTGACGGCGGTGACGAAGCCCTCCATGGCGTAGGAGAACGACTTTAAAAAGGACGGATGGTCCTTGTTCGATCCGGGAATCATAAGCGGCTCCTAGTCGTGGGCATGATTGGTGATGGGGCCAACGTGAACGAGTTTGGGGTCCTCGCCGCGCTCGAGCGCCAGATCGCGCAGGATAGCGTCCTCGCGGGCCTCCATGACCTCGGCCTCGTCGTCCTCGATATGGTCATACCCCAGCAGGTGCAGCATGCCGTGCACGAGCATCAGGCGGCACTCGTCGGCAGGGCTATTGCCAAAGCCGGGGGCCTGACGGGCAATGACCTGCGGGGCCAAGATGATATCGCCGAGCTCGAGCGTCTCGTCGGCGGGAATATCCTCGTCAAAGGCCGAGTCGCATTCAAACGAGAGCACATCGGTGGTGCGGTCGATGCCACGCCACTCGTGGTTGAGCTCGTGCATCTCGTCCTCGTCGACATACGAAAGGGAAATCTCGACTTCACGTTCAACGCCCTCGGCGGCAAGCACAACCTCGCAGATGTGCTCCACCTCCTGCGCGTCGAGCAGCGTATCGAGCTCGGCATCGTTGCTGATCAATACACTCAACGGGACTCCTTTCGGTCGCGCGAGCGCTGCTCGCGCACGTCATCATAAGCATCATATGCCTCAACGATACGACCCACTAGGGCATGGCGCACCACGTCGGCGCGCTCCAGGTGTGCAAACGCCACATCGTCGACACGGCCCAAAATCTTCTCGACATCCGCCAAGCCACCACGACGACCCACCAGGTCGCGCTGGCTGAGGTCGCCGGTAATCACGAACTTGGAGTTGAATCCAAGGCGTGTCAGGAACATCTTCATCTGCTCGGGCGTGGTATTTTGCGCCTCGTCGAGCACCACGAAAGCATCGCTCAGCGTACGACCGCGCATATAGGCAAGCGGGGCGATCTCGATCACGCCGCGCTCCATAAGCTCATCGGTGCGCTCGCGATCCATCATGTCAAAAAGGGCGTCGTAGAGCGGACGCATGTACGGATCGATCTTTTCCTCGAGGGTGCCGGGCAAAAAGCCCAGGTTCTCCCCCGCCTCGACAACCGGACGCGTCAAGATCAGACGGCCCACCTCGTGGCGCTTGAGCGCGGCAACGGCGAGCGCCATGGCCAGATAGGTCTTACCGGTACCGGCTGGACCCAGGCCAAACGTGATGGTATGCGAGCGGATGGCATCCACATAGCGCTTTTGCCCGAGCGTCTTGGGACGAATGACACGACCGCGGTATGAAAGCAGCACGTCATCGCGAAGCGATGTGGCCTCATGCTCGCCGTCGCGCAAGACGGCCAGGCAACGCGAGACGTCGTCAGCAGACAGGGTACGACCGGCCGCCGCCTCGCAAAAAGCATGTTCGAAAAAGCGAGCCACGAGCTCGACCTCGTCCGGGTCGCCGCTCACGGAGATGCTATCGCCACGGGCGACCACATGGGCGCGAACCAAGCTCTCGAGCGCACGAAGGACGCCGTCGCCGGCGCCCAAAACACGCGAGGGATCAACTCCCTCGGGAACGGTAAGTCTAATCTTCGAGGCTTCCATGGACCTCCCTGCGCGCATGGACCAAGCCGGAATCATCGACTCCGATGATAGCAACATCGAGCAGGCACGGGGCTGTAAGTCCACAGGTATCGTCAAGACGGGCATGATGGAACGAACCGAGCGTCAGGTTGTCACCATACTCGAGCACGGCACGCTCGACAGTGCCCACGCGACGACGAGCATCGGCAATAGCGAGCTCCTGCGCCGCGTCTCGCATACGGCGGCTGCGCTCGGCCATAACCTCGGGCGGCACCTGGTCGGGCATGTCGGCAGCAAGGGTACCGGGACGCTTGCTGTAGCGGAACACGTGCATACGCGAGAACCCCACGCGGCGGCACAGCGCCAGCGACTCCTCGAACTCCTCGTCCGTCTCACCAGAAAAACCGACGATGACGTCGCACGAAAGAGACGCCTGCGGCAGGATGGCGCGAATCATGCGCACCGTGTCCTCAAAGGCCTCGGCACTATAGGGACGACCCATGCGATGCAGCGTCGCCGTACAGCCGGACTGTACGGGCAGGTGCAAAAACGGGGCAATACGCTGCGGATAGCGCGCCATAACCTTAAGCAGGCGCTCAGAGATATCCATGGGTTCGACCGAGGAAATGCGCACATGCGCAATAGTCGTGCGCTCCATGATGGCCTCGAGCAGCTCATCGATTTCGACATGCTCGTCGGTCGCGCTCTTGCCATCGTAGGCACCCAGGTTCACACCGGTCAGCACCACCTCGGGCACGCCGGCCTCCTGGGCCTCGCGAACTTGCTCAAGCACGGACTCGACGGGCACGGAGCGCTCGGGGCCGCGCGCCTTCCACACGATGCAATAGGTGCAACGGTGGTTGCAGCCGTCCTGGATCTTCACGCCCAGGCGAGAGCGACCGAGCGCATCGACCACCTCGCCATCGCTGCAGGCGGGAACGCTATCGGACTCAACGCCCAACACCTCGCAGACACGTTCGGCGACATCGATCTTGGACGGCTCGGCGATCACGCGATCCGAAAGCTCCAACAGCTCCTCGGGATGCAAATTGACCACGCAACCGGTCACGAGCACATAGGGCTCATTTGGATGGGCCAGCGCATGACGGACGGCCTTACGGGTCTTGGCCTCGGCCTCGCCCGTAACGGCACAGGTGTTAATGACGATCAAATCGGCATCCTGGGGCTCCACAATAGCAAAGCCCAGGCGCATAAGATCGGCAGTGATACGGTCAGACTCAACCCGGTTGACACGGCAGCCGAGGTTGACGACGGAAATATGGGGTGCGAGCACGCGGGCTCCTTAATCGAGGATATCGTCGAGGGCACTCTTGATACGGTCGGTCACCGACTTCTTACCGGAAGCGACGTCATCGCCCATCTCATCGGCAAAAGCACGGAGCAGCTCGCGTTGCTTATTGGAAAGATTGGTGGGAACGACCACGCGCAGTTGCACGATCAGGCGGCCACGCGAACCGCCACCGCCAATGCGCGGCATGCCGTAATTATTGACGCTCACGGTGTCGCCGTACTGGGCGCCGGCGGGAACCGTCACCTTAACGTCCTCGTCGGGCATAATGCCCTCGACCTCGATCTCGCAGCCGAGCGCAGCCTGCGCAATCGAGATATCGCTCACCAGGTACAGGTCGTCACCGTTGCGCTTAAAGCGCTCATGGTCGGCAACGCGCACGTTGACAATCAGGTCGCCCGAAGGCTCGCCGCGAAGGCCGGCCTCGCCAAAGCCGCTCACACGCAGCTGGCGACCGGTCGAAACGCCGGCGGGAATATCGATGTCGATCTTTTCGTGCGAAGGCGTACGGCCCTGACCGTCGCAGGTCTCGCAGGGATGGTCGATAACCGTGCCCTCGCCATGGCAGTCGGGGCAAGGCGAGGAAGACTGAACCTGGCCCAAAAACGATCGCTGAACCGTCGTGACGTAGCCCGTACCGTGGCAGCGACTGCACTGCTTTTCCTGTGCACCCTCGGCCCTACCGGTACCGTTGCAGTCCTCGCAAGGAGCAAGGCGATCATAGCTGATCGTCTTTTTGCAACCGAGCGCCGCCTCCTCAAGGGTCACCGAAAGGGAGATGGCCATGTCACGTCCGCGACGACGCTCACGACGACTGCGGGCGCCACCACCGGCGCCACCGCCAAAGAACGACGAGAACAGGTCGTCCATGCCCATGCCACCAAAGATATCGTTGATGTCGACATAGCCCGAACCACCAGGAACGTCGGCAGTGCCGTAACGGTCGTAGTTAGCACGCTTCTGCTCATCGGAAAGAACGGAATAGGCCTCGTTGAGCTCCTTGAACTTGGCCTCGGCCTCGGGATCGTCCGAAACATCCGGATGTACGGTACGGGCCTTCTTTAGAAACGCACGCTTAATCGTCCGCGCGTCGGCATCCCTGTCGACGCCAAGCACCTCGTAGTAATCCCTATTTTCCGACACGACCGAATCCTTCCGACTTTCATTATTGTCACAGTGCGTCCTATACCCAAGCTGGGCCGACCGCAAACAAAGGGTTTGATGTTATTGCATTTGATACGGCGAAAGCATGGCCCGTTGCGAGCAGCTCGCGAACCAAACCGACACGAGCGCGAACATGAAGCCGTTGGCAAAACCGTTGGCAAACTGCATCGCACCGCGCTTCCACCACAGCAGGCTGCGATGAAGCACACCGTCCGAAAGCACCATGAACAGGCCCATGGTAAACGGAATAAAGCACATCACGGCAAAGGCCGAGAACACGCCCGAGATGGCCGACAGCACAAAAAACGGCGCCACAATGCCCATCAGGTAAAAGCCAGTACGAGCTTTGCCTTCCAAGCGCTCGGCCTCAACATGGGCGCGGCCGACCAGGTCGCCGCCCGCGGCACCGTTAGTGCCAGCATGGCCCATGCCGCTAATGCGGACCTCGTCGCCATCGTGCGTGCCGGCAGGAAACTCAATCGTCTGCTCGGAGGTCACACGGGTTCGCCCGCTGCCACCGCAATCGGGGCAGGGGTCGGCCACGACCTTACCGGAACCGCCGCACTCGGGGCAGACCGACTGGAACGTGCCCGCACCAAACAGGAAGGACAGGTCAACGTCGATGTGGCCGCGGCCACCGCAGCTCGGGCAGGTATGGGCATGCTCAGACGAAACGGAGCCCGAGCCGCCGCAGTTGCTACAAGTATCGAAGCGCGTGTAGCGGACGGTCTTGCGGGCACCGCCCCTGGCCTCCTTGGCGTCGAGTTTGATATCGACGACCACGTTGGCGCCGTTCTCAGGATTGAAGGCAGCCTGGCCGCGACGCTGCTGGCCCCAGGCGCCACCAAAGGGAAAGCCGCCCTCAAAGGGATTGCCATAGCCCGTGCTGCCGGCGTAGCCGCCACCATAGGGCGAAGCCGTAGGAGCACCGGCAAAGGGATTGCCAGAACGCATGGCGTCGTAGCGCGCACGTTTTTGCTCATCCGAAAGCACGGCGTAGGCCTCGGAAACCTCTTTAAACTTTTCCTCGGCATCCGGCTCTTTATTGACGTCCGGATGGAGCTTACGGGCCTTTTGCTGGAAGGCCTTTTGAATATCACGCGAGGTGGCGTCCTTGGAGACACCCAGAATCTCGTAGTAATCTTTTTCGTTCATCGTCGCCATGCGCGGCAACCTCCTGCTCACAGCAGCGTATATATTCCGGTAATTCTACCCGAGCGGCCTAAGCTAGATCCCAAAACAGCTCGAACAGAACATTTCCATCGAGCCAGCCCAGATGGGTCGGCGCCAGACGAGCTCGAACATGGCCCGCGATGACATCTGCCGAGGTGAAGGGTCCCTCATGAATCCCGAGCGTCTCGGGCACCCAAGTGGCAAGACCCAATTCGAGCGCACGATCGCAGGCAGCTGCCAGCTCGCCCGTTGGGATGACGCAAGCTGCACGAGCCAACAGGTCGGACGCAACACCGCGCGTCATGCGACAAGCGAGCATCAAGTCTTCGGCGACAGCCTCGCGCTGCGACAGATATTCGGCCTCGAACGCCGTCGCGTCATCGTCACGTTGCACCAGACGCACGCGGTACGAATCGCCTCGAGAAGACACGCCGGGGAACAAACCTGCAAGACGGTCGAAATCCTCGTCGTCGAGCATGCCCGCGGCAGAACGACCCAGGCCCAGGTAGCCCTGTCCGGTCCAGTAGGCAATGTTATGGGCGCACTCATGGCCGTCGAGCGCGTAGCTCGCCACCTCATACGGATGATAGCCGGCCGCACCCAGGCGCTCACGCGCCGCGTCCATGCACGAAGCCTGAAAATCCTCATCGGGCTCGAGCGACTCGTCACGGCACGCCATGCGATAAAGGGGCGTCCCCTCCTCAAGCGTGAGCGGGTAGATCGACACATGATGCGGCGCCGCCGCCAGCACGCCATCGAGCGTGCTCCGCCAGCTTGCGGCCGTCTGCCCGGGAAGGCCGCACATCAGGTCGCACGACACATCGAGGCCAGCATCCTTCACCGTCGCGATAGCCGCAAGTGCCCGATTAGCATCGTGAATGCGGCCAATAGCGGCCAGCTCGGTATTGTCGAGGGTTTGCACGCCCAGAGAGATGCGCGTGACACCCGCCTCGGCAAGCGCGGTGGCGAGCGCAGCGGTCAGGGACTCAGGATTGGCTTCGCAAGTAAATTCAACGGGTTTGCACCACATGGAGATACGCCGGGCAAGTTCCACCAGGCGCCCCCCTGCCAGCGATGGCGTGCCGCCGCCAGTATAGACCGTGCGGACCTGCGCAAGCGCCCCGGCGTCGCCAAAGGAATCGAGGCGCGCATACAACTGCTCAAAATAGGAATCAAGCGCGACATCCAAATCACACGCAGCAAAGCTGCGCGAGTCAAAGTCGCAGTACCGGCACTTTTGAGCGCAAAACGGCACGTGCACGTACAGCGCGGTAACGGCCACCGTTAGGCCTCCAGCGGATGAGCTGGCACCGACTCGCCGGCGGCAAGCGCGGCCTCGCAGGCCACCACGTCGCGCTCGATATCTTCGACCAGCGACATGAACTCCTCGTACGTAGAGCAACGCACCACCTGAGCGCGCCAGGCGGCGGCATGGGGCATGCCCTTTAAGTACCAGCTTGCGTACGTGCGAGCACGCGACATGAGCGGCAGAAGCTCGTGCGTCAACGTCAGGTGCTCACGCAGAGCCTCCAGGCGCTCGACCGAGGAGCGAGAAGGAACCGGCGTGCCATCGAGTGCAAGGGCTCGGGCATCGCCGAACACCCACGGATTGCCGTAGATGCCGCGCGCGATAAACACCGCACTGGCACCCGAGCCGTGCAGATGCTCAGCAGCGTCCTCGGCCGAGAACACATCGCCCGAACCAATCACGGGAATCTCGACAGCGTCGGCAACCTCATCGACGACCGACCAATCGGCCTGGCCCGTGTAGAGCTGCGTGGCGCAACGACCATGCACGGCGACTGCGGCAGCCCCTGCACTCTCAAGCATCTGGGCAAATGTCGCGGCATTACGGTCCTCGGCATAAAAGCCCTTGCGAATCTTGACGGTCACGGGCACGTGCGCCGCGCCCACCGTGGCCTCGACGATCTTCTCCGCCAGGTCGGGCGTGCGCATGAGTGCCGAACCCTCGCCCTTGGTGACAACCTTGCGGGCGGGGCATGCCATATTGATATCGATGAGCGACAGGCGATCGCCAACGCGCTCCTCGACGGCGGCAACGGCGCTCGCAAACTGATCGGGCTTGGAGCCAAAGAGCTGCACGCAGATCTGTTGCTCCTCGTCGGCCGGTAGCACCAGGCGCCAGGTCTTGTTGCTGGCATAGGCAAGGCCCGCCACGCTCACCATCTCGCTGTAGGCAAGGTTGGCACCGCGGCGGCGACACATGATGCGATAGGCAGGGTCGGTTACGCCCGCCATGGGAGCCATAAGGAACGGCTGCTCGGCATAGGCACCCAGCAGCCGCTTGCTGTAATCAGAAAGCGCCATGGACCTACTCGTCCACCTTGAGGATCGCCATAAAGGCCTCCTGCGGAACCTCGACCGATCCGATGGCTTTCATGCGCTTCTTGCCCTCTTTCTGCTTCTCGAGCAGCTTGCGCTTACGCGAGATATCGCCGCCGTAGCACTTGGCAAGAACGTCCTTGCGACGCGCCTTGACGGTGGAACGGGCGATGATCTTGTTGCCGATAGCACCCTGGATAGGCACCTCGAACAGCTGACGCGGGATGATCTCCTTGAGCTTGTCGCACAGGCCACGGGCCAGGCCATATGCCTTGTCCTTATGGACGATAAACGAAAGCGCGTCCACCTCGTCGCCCGAAAGCAAAATATCGAGCTTCACGAGCTCGGAGGGACGGTACTCGTTGAACTCGTAGTCGAGCGAGGCATAGCCCTTGGTGCGGCTCTTGAGCTGATCGAAGAAGTCCAAGATGAGCTCGGCGAGCGGCATATCGAAGCGCATCTCGACCGATTTGCTCGTCAGGTGGATCATGTCGGTTGTGACGCCGCGGTGCTCGATGGCGAGCTGCATGACGGCACCCGTGTACTCAGGCGGGCAGATGATCTTTGCCTTGAGGTAGGGTTCCTCGATACGATCGATGCGTGTGGCCTCGGGAAGGTCCTGCGGACTGCGGACATCGATCATTTCGCCGTCGGTCTTGTAGACGTGATAGTCAACCGAGGGACTCGTGGCAATGAGGTCCAGGTTGAACTCGCGCTCCAGGCGTTCCTTGACGACTTCCATGTGCAGCAGGCCCAGGAAGCCCACGCGGAAGCCAAAGCCGAGCGCCACCGAGGTCTCGGGCTCCCACACCAACGACGGGTCGTTGACGTGCAGTTTATCGAGCGCGTCACGCAGGTTCTCGTAGTCCTTGTTGTCGATCGGGAACAGGCCCGTATAGACCATGGGCTTGGCCTCGCGATAACCGGGAAGCGGCTCGGGGCAGGGGTTCGACGCCCACGTAAGGGTATCGCCCACGCGAACGGCCTCGGGATCCTTCAAGCCCGTGACCACATATCCGACCTCGCCGACCGTCAGCGCGTCGACCGGGGTCTCGGCAGGACGCTTGACGCCCACGCCGTCGACCAAAAAGTCGCCCTTGGCTTGCATCATAAGCAGGGTATCGCCCTTTTTGATGGAACCATCGAAGACGCGCACCGTAGCCACCACACCGCGATACTCGTCAAAGTACGAATCCAAAATGAGCGCTTTGAGCGGAGCGTTTGCATCGCCCTTAGGCGGCGAAATCAAAAAGACAATGGACTCCAGCAGATCGTGAATGCCCTCGCCGGTCTTGCCCGAGACGCACACAGCATCATCGGCAGGGATCGCCAGGTCATCCTCGATCTCGGTCTTAACCTCATCGGGATGGGCCGAGGGCAGGTCGATCTTGTTGATGGCCGGCACAATGTCCAGATTGGCGTTCATGGCGAGCGTCGCGTTGGAAACGGTCTGCGCCTCGACGCCCTGCGTGGCGTCGACAACGAGTACCGCGCCCTCACAGGCTGCCAGCGAGCGCGAGACCTCATAGGTAAAGTCAACGTGGCCCGGCGTATCGATCAGATTGAACTGATACGTCTCACCATCGTCGGCGTCATAGGAAACGCGGACGGCATTGGACTTGATCGTAATGCCGCGCTCGCGCTCGATATCCATGGTGTCGAGCAGCTGCGACTCCATGTCGCGTTCGTCGACGGTGTGGGTGAGCTCGAGGATGCGGTCACTGATCGTGGACTTGCCATGGTCGATGTGCGCAACGATCGAGAAGTTGCGGATGTGGGAAATGTCAATTGAAGTATTCATGCGGACTATCTTACCCGAGCGGTACAAAAAATGGAGCCTGTTCCATAAAACAGGCTCCATTTATGCGCGTAATCTGTGTGGTGTGAAATTTACAACTTAGGCGTTGATGCTATTCACGAGCTTGGCAAGACCGGACTTGCGGTTGGAAGCCTGGTTCTTGTGGATAACATGCTTGGCGGCAGCCATGTCGAGACGCTTGGTGACGGTCTTGAGGGCAGCCTGGGCCTTCTCGGCGTCGCCCTCGGCGACGGCGGACTGGACGTGCTTGGTCAGCGTCTTGAGCTCGGACTTGACAGCCTTGTTACGCATGCGAGCTGCCTCATTGGTGCGGATACGCTTCTTCTGAGACTTGATGTTTGCCACTTCTGGAGTTCCTTTCGAGTTCCTTGCAAAAAATGTATGACACCTCTGAGACACGGTGAGGTCATGCAAGCGCCTACTATAGCACGCTCCCTCTCAAAGGGATAGAACGAATTTGTCAAATAGGCAGGTATCATCACGATTTTCTCAAGATGTTCGTAATCCAGAGCAAAAGCGCCGTCTGAGAATCGGCCGAACCCTTGAGCGCGAGCTCCACATCAACGGCACCCTCGAGCGCTGCGACGAGCTCGGTCATCGAAAAACGACGCGCCCAGGTAAGGTGATTCTTGACCTGCCAGGACTGGAGCTTGAGCGTTGCGGCCAGCTCGCGACCCTGCCCACGCGCGTCGAGCGCCTTGGCGACGATAAGCTCGCGAATGCGACCGCACAGCAATGTGTAAGTCCACACGTAGCTCTTGGAGGGCAGGAGCTTAAAGAGCTCGAGCGAACGCCGCATATCGCGAGCCGAGACGGCGTTGAGGAAGTCCCAGGGTTGGACCTCGGCCGTACGTACAATCCAGCGCTCAACATCGGCAAGTTCAATCTGGGGCGACTCGACCATCTGGGCAAGCTTAGCCAAGTCGTTATCGAGCATGCGCGTGTTTTCGCCCGAACGCGAGACGAGCTCCTCGGCGGCCGCCGTCGAAATCGACTTACCGCGCTGCGTCGCCATCTGCTGAACACGGCGCGGCAGTTCCCAGCGCTTGGTACCCGAGCAATCGACGATAGCCTTCTTGTCGATCTTGGCGATTGCCTTATACAGGCGCGTATTCTTGGCAAGTGAGTCGGCGATGATGAGGCAGACCGTTGTTGGGCTGGGACTCGCCAGATACCCAACGAGCGGCTCCGAGACCGCCTTGGCGAGCTTTGAGCAGCCATCGAGGATTACCAGACGAAACTCGCTGCCCATCGGAAAGGTGTTGAGCGATCCGATAATGGACTCGATATCGGGGTCCTTGGTCATGTCTCGCTCGTCGAGGTTGAACTCGACCATACCCGATTTTTCCAGACGCGCTTTCATACGCGAGACGGCGTGGTCGCGCTTAACTCCGTCGGTACCGACGATCAGATATGCCGGCAGCAAACCGGTTTCGGACATTGCGCTCCCCTCCCGCAGGCCTTCGTATTCGTTCCGTGCCATTCTAGCCCAGGGGCCCACCACACGCCAACGACGTCGTCACGGTCGCTGGCATCGCATCGCAAAGCCATTCGCAGTCGGTGTGACGGTAATGTCGCCGTGTTCGATGGTACACGCGAACACACCACCCGCTTCCTGAACGGCATCGATGCAGGCATCGGACGGATGGCCGTATCG
>DXLV01000032.1:18527-23100 GCA_019414545.1 Collinsella sp.
GCCGTATCGATTCCCCTCACCGGCGCTTGCGAGAGAAAGCTCGGGCTTCAGGATGTCCAGCAACTCACCATCGACTGAAACCTTGGAGCCGTGATGCCCAAGTTTAAGGACATCGATATCCCCCACCTCCTGCACGAATTCCCTTTCTTGGTCGAGCTCGGCATCACCGGTGAGGAGTATGCGCAGGCCCTTGCCTTCCTGAACATAAGAGAGCAGAAGGACAAGCGAGTCCTCATTTCCCTCGCCATCCACGGACTCGAATGGCCACATCACGCGGGCGCAAAATGAGCCGATGTCGACCATATCCCCACGGCGCACCTGCCGATACTCCACGCCAGGTCGGTTCAATACCTCGGCAGGAGCATCCTCCAGCGCATCCGCGGCCACGGCAATCGTTCCGACCGAAAACTGTTCGAGCACGGCAGGCAGACCACCCCAGTGGTCCTCATCCCAATGCGTCACAAAGACGGCGTCGATATGGTGCACGTTATTGCGAACCAACGCCGCTACCACGCGCTCGTCGAGTCCGCAGTCGACAAGTGCAACTGCGCCGCCCTGGCGGATAAGAATCGCATCGGCCTGGCCCACATCGAGCACCGTCACCGAAGGCGGAGCGAATCGATCCCAATAGACGTACGGAATCGCAGCCAAGAGCATCAGGCATGCAAGCCCCACCGCCATAGGACGTGCACGGGGACGCGGCCACCAGACCAGCAGAACCGCCAGAAAACACGGCACTAGGTTAATCCACATGCTATCGGGCGGCACGCTCACGTATGCACCCGGCACGGCGGCAAACAGCTGCTCGAAGAACAGCGCGCAACGGGCGGCAATCATGGGCACAACGAGCGCCCAAGTCCGCAACGGTCCCACGAGCGAAAAGGGAGCCAGCGCGATCGACACAGCGAGCAGAACGCTCACCACCGGACCGATGACCGCATTTGCAAACGGAGCAATGAGCGAGAATGTACCGAAGGCAGGAATGGCAATGGGAAGTGTCGCCAGTTGCGAGCACAGCGTGACGGAAAGCACGCTGGCAACGCCCGATGGCACACCTAGCTCACCCAACGCGTAGGTCGCATAGGGACAAAAGCACAGAATGGCTAAGACGCTGGCGCATGAAAGCTGAAAGCCCATCTCGAACAGCACCGTCGGCCGCAGTAGCACAAAGATGGACATGGTTACGAAGAGTGCCGAAAGGCCGTGCCGACGACGCCCCGCGCCGTTTACGACAAGCGTCACGAACACCATGCAGCACGCGCGCACGGCCGAGGGAGACGCGCCCGTAAAGGCAGCGTAGCCCACAAGCGTTATCGCCAATATCGCCCGCTGAAGACCACGTGAGCACCGAGTCTTTTGCAATACACCCTCGATTACAAACCCCACGATAGCCAAATGGCTGCCCGAGACTGCGATAAGATGCGCCGTTCCCGTCACCGAAAACCAGTCGCCCGCCGGCTGGGCGCGCAGCTCGGCCGAACGACCGCAGACGACACCGGCTATGAGCGCACGCGCCGGGTCGGTCGCAGGCGCGATGGACGCAAGCAGCCCATTTCGCAGCCGAAGCAGCGGCCTCGGAGAACCCTCATCGACCGACACAATCCGAACGGCTTTAACCTTGCGCACCTCGCCTCGAAGCACGCGCGATCGTCCATACGCATCGTTCTCAAAACGTGACACGCGACCGATAACACGCACGTGCGCCCCGACCTTGAACTCACGGTCACACGATAGGCGAACCGTTGCCAAGTTCTTACCGTCCGAGCGTGCCTCGCAGGTATAGGAATACACGTCGTCATTTATGGATGGGTCACCCTGCACGACAAACTCGAGACTGCTTGCCGCTCGACCGTCGAGCGTCTTCGAGGCGTTGAGCGCACCCACGGCCCACCACGCCGAAACGACCGCACCCGCTATGAGACCGACGGACGCGGCATACAGCCACCGCTTCAAAGGGGCAAGCCTCGCACAAGAGTGAGCCAGCACAACGAAAACCGCTGCCGCAACGGGAATGGCCCATAGCGGCCCGACCGCCGTCGCCCGCTCCCTCAGCAGCGCATCAGCGGCTATGCTGAGCACCAAGGCGCAGCTCACGCACATGCCGGCACACAGGGCCATCGTCCACGGAATCAGGGGCCGCGGAGGCATCACGTGCTCTCGCTCGGTCGCACTCATACGCAGATGCAATCTTTGATTTTGGCAAGCTTCTTCTCGCCGATTCCCGACACGCGCATCAGATCGTCAACCGAAGCAAAAGCACCGTTCTTTGTCCGCTCATCGATAATCGACTGTGCCATTGAGGGACCGATTCCCGAGAGCGTCTGCAGCTCTGCCGAGCTTGCCGTATTAATGTTTACTAGGCCTGTTGCGCCACCGACGCCTGATGATGCGGAAGTCCCACCATCAACACCGGCTTCCGCAATGGACACCTGCTGCTCCCCTACCGTTGGAACGTGAATTTTTTGTCCATCAGTGACCTTGGATGCACGATTAAGCCCCGTAACGTCTGCTTCGGGCGCCAGCCCGCCGGCGGCATCAATCGCCTGAGCCACCCGCGCCCCGTCTTTGAGGCGATATACACCGGGTGACACCACGGCGCCATCAACATCGACATAGACCTCTGCCGCGGCAGACGCCTTAGGCGAAGAGCCTTCAGATGTCTTTCCACTCGAAGCATCGCCGGATCCCGGCTCCACTAACGTGCCCGAACCATCAGTGCGCTCAAACGACACACCGCCGGCACCGCCGCCAAAGTTCGCCATTGCCAGTCCACTCGCCATCGCAATGACGACCAGTATCGCCATCACCACTGCCTTATGACCGAGCAGTTTGCCCGCCCAGCGGTCCATCTTTTTAACCCGTTCGTGTTGCTCGCGCTGCGCCATAGCAAACACCTCCCAACACCATCGTGTCAGGAAACGAACGCCGCAGCCTCCGCACGCCCACGCCGGTTTTCGCGGTCAAACCAAAAGTTAACCAAAACCTTGCGCAAATGTGCCCGTTTATTCAGGCACACGTCAGCAAATGAACACTTAGCCGCAAAATGCCCAGATAGCAAAAGACCGACGATGCAGGCGCATCGTCGGTCTATGCACAAATTTACTCGTGATCTTGGTAAATCTCACGCGGAGCAAGCTCAGAATGTTTGCGTTTTAAGGTCTTAGGGGCCTTGTACGTGTTGCTCTCGAAGTCGATGTACTCGGTCTGCTTGAGCAGACGCTCAATCATCTCCTCGTGATCAAACAGTTCCCAGGCCTCATGCACGGCATCGAGTTTAGCGTGCGTCTCGGGACGGCGCGGCATAAACAGCGTGCAGCAGTCGGGAGCGGCCTCAGTCGAGATATCGAACGTACCGATCTCCTCGGCGCGTGCGATGATCTCCTGTTTGTCCGAACCGATGAGAGGACGGAACACGGGAATCTTCACGGCTTCGTTGACGGCCATGATGTTCTCAAGCGTTTGGGAGGCAACCTGCCCAAGCGATTCGCCCGTAACGATGGCCCTGGCACCCTCGATGTGTGCAATGCGCTCGGCAACCGAATACATAATGCGGCGATACATGATCACGCGCAGGTTACTGGGACAGGTGACCGAAATCTCACGCTGGCAGTCGCCAAACGGCACCACGTACAGGCGGCCGATCTGGACACCCGGCTCAAGCGCACGGATGATATCCTGCACCAAATACTCGCTCGTATCGGGCGTCTGCGGACGACCGGAGAAATGCACCGGCACGCAGACCGCGCCGCGACGCGCGAGCATCCAAGTCGCCACCGGAGAATCGATACCCGACGACAGCAGCGTCACGACCTTGCCGGCAGAACCCACCGGAAGGCCGCCAACGCCGCGCTCGGAGCGCGCATACACGTAGACACTACCCTGAACCACCAGAACGTGCACCATCGCGTCGGGGTCGTGCATCTGGACCTTTTTATCGGGAAACGCCTCACACAGCACCTCGCCAACCTGTCGATTGATATCGATCGAGGTGAGCTCATAGTCAGTATTGGAGCGCTTGGCGTGCACCTTAAACGAATCGAAGGAACCAAACTCGCGCAGCGCCTTCACAGCGGCGGCGCAGTACTCCTGCGGGTCGCGGTTGGTGTGATACGCCAAAGACACACGGGCAACGCCGGGGACGGTGCGGATGACACGCGCCGCCTCGTCGGCCTGATGCTCGTTAAAGGTCACGAGGATATAACCGGAAATTCGAGACACGGCGTTCACGGAAAAGGCGGCCAAGGCCGCCTTGATGTTATCCATGAGGATATGCTCAAAATGTGCGCGGTTCTTGCCCTTCAGCCCAACCTCGTGATAGTGGACTAGGCAGACGCGAGCCGCCATTTAGGCTTCAGCAACCTTGTGGCCGAGCGCCTTCTCGTAACGGGCCTCGTCGTAAGAGATGTCGCCGTCGACAATCTCGTCCATAGCCATCGAGATGGTATCGGCACCGGAAAGCCCGATGGTGATGTCATCGACATCCTGGACGGCAAGCACGCGGTTGTGCTGGCCACGCAGCATGCTATTGATGTCGCAGGCGCGCTTGGAGGCAAGCGAAGCGAGCAGGAAGCGG
>DXLV01000033.1:0-18501 GCA_019414545.1 Collinsella sp.
GTCCTTGAGCTCAACGGTACCATTCTTGAGGCCACGCTTACCCAGAACGACCTGATACGGGAAGCCTATGAGGTCGTTATCGGCAAACTTAAAGCCGGGACGCTCATCACGGTCATCGACGACAACCTCGATACCCTCGGCGCACAGACCATCAACAATCTGATCGCAGACGGTAGCGCACTCCTCCTTCTTGGGGTCGAGCGGAATCACCGCAACCTCATACGGGGCAACGGAGACAGGCCAGACGATACCGTGCTCGTCGTTGTGCTGCTCCACGACGGCAGCGAGCGAGCGGGACACGCCCACGCCGTAGCAACCCATGATAAGCGGCTTCTCCTTGCCGTCCTCATCCATAAAGGTGGCACCCATGGCCTCGGAGTACTTGGTGCCCAGCTGGAAGACCTGGGAAACCTCGATGCCGCGGGCAGCAGAGAGCGGCTTGCCGCAGTGCGGGCAGGGATCGCCGGCAACGACGGTAACCAGGTCGGCCCACTCATCGACGGTAAAGTCGCGCT
Organism: Collinsella sp.; assembly: GCA_019414545.1. Taxonomy (GTDB): domain Bacteria; phylum Actinomycetota; class Coriobacteriia; order Coriobacteriales; family Coriobacteriaceae; genus Collinsella. The sequence continues at coordinate 516 of DXLV01000033.1, forward strand.
CGGGGCAGGCACCGGTAAAGTGATAATCAACCTCGTTGGCACCGCAGGCCCACTGCTTGGACTCACGCAGGCTCTCATCGCAAACCAGACGGATGCCTTCGGGCAGGTTGACCGGTCCGATAAAGCCCTTGTGCAGACCGTTCGCCTGAAGCTCCTCGTCGGTCATCATACGATAGCCCTTGCCAAAGACATGCTCGGCCTTGCAGTCATTGAGCTCGTGGTCGCCCGGGACAATGGCCACGACCGGCTTGCCCTCGGCGTCGATCAACGCCAGCGACTTGCGCGTACCGTTCTCGGGGAAACCGAAAAACTTGGCGACGGCCTCGATGGTGCCCATACCCGGAGTCTCGACCTTGGTAAGCGTGCCGTCGCCGGGGCCCTCGGTCACAACGACCTTGGTGCTTGCAGCCTCGTCATCGGCAGCAAAGCCACAATCGTCGCAGTAGACGAGCGAGGCCTCACCGGCGTCGGCCAGAGCCATGTACTCGACGGAGGTGTCGCCGCCGATCTCGCCGGAGTCGGCGACAACGGGCAGAGCCTTGATGTAGCAGCGCTCGCAGATGTTGGCGTAGGCCTGCTTCATCTTGTCGTACTCCTCCTGCAGGCTCTCCTGCGTGGCAGAGAAGCTATAGGCGTCCTTCATGATGAACTCGCGGCCGCGCATCAGGCCAAAGCGGGGACGGAACTCATCGCGGAACTTATCCTGAATGTGGTACAGGTTGACGGGCAGCTGCTTATAGGAGCGCAGCTCGTTGCGCACCAGGGCCGTGACGGTCTCCTCGTGCGTGGGGCCCAGCACAAACTCGCGACCATGGCGGTCGTCAAAGCGCACGAGCTCCTTGCCATAGGCATCGATGCGACCGGACTCACGCCACAGCTCGGCGTCGACCATAATGGGCATCATAAGCTCCTGGGCACCGGCGGCATCCATTTCGTCGCGCACGATGTTCTCGATCTTGCGGATCGAGCGCCATGCGAGCGGCAGGTAGGAATACAGACCGGCGGCCTCCTTACGGATCATGCCGGCACGGAGCAGCAGGCGGTGGCTGGCGAGCTCAGCGTCAGCCGGATCCTCTTTAAGCGTCGGCGCATAGAGCTTAGACATATACATTGCTCGGGTCATTTATTTCTCCTCAATAAGCTTGTCGACCTCTGCCATAAGCGCGTCGACAATTTGGTCCTCAGCTACTTTACCAATGATCTGGCCATGCGAAAAGAGCAAGGCCTGACCACGTCCGCAAGCAACGCCCAGGTCGGCATCAGAAGCCTCACCGGGGCCATTAACGGCACATCCCATGACGGCAATCGAAAGCGGCGCGGCATAGTTCTTAAGCCGCTCGGTTACTTCCTCGGCGATGGGAATCAGGTTAACCTGGCAGCGGGCGCACGTGGGGCACGAGACAATCTCGGGACCACGGCGACGCAGGCCCAGCGACTGTAGAATTCCCCAGGCGACCGGCGGCTCCTCAACCGGATCGGCCGTGAGCGACACACGCATGGTGTCACCGATGCCTTCGGAAAGCAAGATACCCAAGCCTACAGAGCTCTTGATGGTGCCCTGAAGCTTGGTCCCCGCCTCCGTCACGCCCAGGTGGAGCGGAACATGCGGTATCTCGCGCGACAGGGCGCGATAGGTATCAAGTGTCGTCTGTACGCTATGGGCCTTGGCGGATAGCACGATGTTGGTAAACCCACGGTCCTCAAAGTGCCGCACAAAGCGTTCGCTCGACATCACGAGCTTTTCGGGCTGCGTGAGGTCGTCGCGCTCGGCAATATCTTGCTCAAGCGAGCCCGCGTTCACGCCAATGCGAATCGCGCAGCCCGCGGCACCCGCGGCATCGATGACGGCATCGACCTTAGCCCAATCGCCGATATTGCCGGGGTTGATGCGCAGCTTAGAGGCGCCAGCCTCGACAGCGCCAATGGCAAGCTTATGGTTAAAATGGATATCGGCGACGATTGGCACCGGAGACTCGGCACAAATCGTGCGAAAGCCCTCGAGCGCAGCCTCGGTAGGCACGCTCACGCGCACGATATCGCAGCCAGCCTGCGCCAACGCGCACACTTGCGCAAGCGTTGCCTGGGCATCAGCAGTATCGGTGCAGGTCATAGACTGAACCACGACCGGAGCGCCACCACCGATCTGCACGCCGCCCACATGCACGGGGCGCGTCAACTCGCGAGGCAAAGGATGGGATAAAGACAATCCAAACACTCCCCTACAGAATAAATCGAAGGATGTCGGAACGAAGCATATAGACAAACAGCAGTGCAAAGAGCGCGATGCCGACATAGCTGACGATTGTCTGCACTTTGAGCGGCAGCTCGCGGCCCGCAATCTTTTGAATGATCTCGATGACCAGCTTGCCGCCATCGAGCGGTGGGATGGGCAGCAGGTTCATAAAGCCAAGCGAGAACGAAATGAGGGCGGCAAAGGAAAGGAACGTGGCAGGGCCGGCAGCAGCGGCCTGTGAGGACATAACGCTAATACCCACGATCGAAGAAGACTGATCGAGAATCTCCATCGTATGCTGCGGCTGGAGCAGGCGCATCACGCCATCCGCTGTCTGCACGACATAGGAGAACGACAGGCGAGCCGACGTGATGGGGTCTAAACGGACCACCTGCGTAGAGGCATACACACCTAGGCGCTCGTCCTCTTTGAGCGCAACCGTGGTCGAATGCTGCTTGCCGTCACGCTCGTACTCGATGGCGATATCGTCCTTACCGGCAGCCTTGCCGATGGCATCGTAGACATCCATCCAAGTGGAACATGAGACACCGTCAACCGAAAGGATCGCGTCACCGCCCTCGATACCCGCCTTGGCGGCAATAGACCCCTCGTCAACCTGACCGATCACGTTGGTATCCATCGGCACGGTGACACCCGCAATGGAATAGATGCTCATAAGGAGCAAAAAACCCGTCAAGATATTGACGATAATGCCCGCGAGCAGCATAAAGGCGCGCTTGAGAAAGCCTTGGCCAAGATAGGTGTGCGAGCGCTCTTGCGCAAGGAACTCGGCCTCGCCGCACGGCAGCTCCCACACATCGCCCTCGGCAGTCGCATGTTCGCGATCGAAACGGCGACCATCAAAGGTGGTATAGCCTGCCTTGTCTCGCGGCAACGTCTGATATTTGGTGGGATAGTAGCTCGGCGAGGGCTTCTCCCCTTCCTCATACCAGGGCGCGATGGAGCCCCAGCCCAGCAAAAGGGCGCATGCCTCGAGCACATCCTCCTCGGAAAGCTCGAGCTCGACAGCAAGGTCGGCCACGGTCACGCGACCATGACGATAGATAGCCGCGAGCACGCGGTCGGCGCACGAAACATCGGTCGGATCCATACCGCAGATGGCAGCGTAGCCACCCAGCAGCAGCGGGGTCACGCCAAACTTGGTTCCAATGCGACGCGACGTGTAATGGATGTCAAAGCGGCACGGCAGACCCAAAAAGAACTCGGTCACACGGACGCCGCAGGCGCGCGCCGCCAAAAAGTGGCCGCCCTCGTGCAAAAACACGAGGACGGAAAGCATCAGCAGGCCCCAAAAGACCGATGAGAGAACGCTCAGAACAGTATCCATAAAACGAAAAAGCAATCCTTATGGGTTAGGAACGGGTTGCGGCGAGCACCTGCGCAGCCTTTTCACGCGCCCACGCATCGATGTCGCGAAGCTGCTCAAACGAATCGACCGCCTGCATATCGTGGGCGTCCATGCAGGATTCCACAATGCGATCGATATCGGTAAAGCTGCAGCCATCGTGCAGGAAGGCATCGACGGCGACCTCGTTGGCGGCATTGAGCACGCACGGCATGGTGCCACCCGTCTTGCCGGCACGCTCGGCCAGTGCCAGACAGCGGAAGGTATCCATGTCGGCAGCATCAAACGTGAGCTGCCCCAGCTCGCGGAAATCGATACGAGGCGCCGGAGTATCCCAACGCTCGGGATACGAGAACGCGAACTGGATGGGAATACGCATGTCGGATGCACCGAGATGCGCCATCACGGAGCCGTCGGCGAACTCGACCATAGAGTGAATCTTGGACTGACGCTGCACGACCACGTTAATGAAATCGAGGTCGCAGTTAAACAGATGCATGGCCTCAATGCGCTCCAGGCCCTTGTTCATGAGGGTGGCGGAGTCAATGGTGATCTTGGCACCCATGGCCCACGTGGGATGCGCGAGGGCATCGGCACGCGTCACGCGATCGAGCTCGTCGCGCGTGCAGCCAAAGAACGGACCGCCCGAGCAGGTGAGCCAAATGCAGTGGGCCTCGCGCGGGTTCTCCCCCAGATAGCACTGGTAGATGGCGGAATGCTCAGAGTCGACCGGAATAAGCTGGCCCGGTTGCGCCAACGGCATAAGCAAGTCGCCACCGACGACGAGGGACTCCTTGTTGGCAAGGGCAAGGCGCTTATTCGAGGTCAAGGCCGCATGGCTCGCCTCGAGACCGGCGGCGCCCACAATAGCGACGAGCACGCAGTCGACATCGTCGCGACGCGCGAGCTCGCAAACCGCCTGCGCGCCAACGCCGAGCTGTGTGCCCTCGGGCAACTCCTGCAGCACGGCGTCATCGCCATGAGCGACATCGGCAACGGCAACCGCCGGAACCGAGAACTCACGGGCAGCGGCAACGAGCTCCGAGGTGCTGGAATTAGCGGACAGCGCCGTCACCTGTAGTCGATCCGCATGCTGACGGCACACATCGAGTGCCTGGGTGCCGATAGAGCCCGTACAACCCAGGATGGCAACACGGAGGCGTCCATCGGGGCCATACGTCGTCTGGAAGGACATTACAGCACGCCTCCGATCATCAGCAACAGCTGTGCGGTGATGCAGCCGAAGATAAGCGAATCGCTACGATCGAGCATTCCGCCGTGGCCCGGGATAAGGTTGCCGGAATCCTTGACGCCCACACCGCGCTTGATGCGCGACTCGATAAGGTCGCCGATAACGCCCAGAATGGACACGACCACGCCGCACAGCAGCGCATAGGGCAGGCTGAGCTTATAGAAGTGCGTCGCCCACAGGATGAGCCAAATCAAAACCGAGCCCAGGATGCCGCCAACAAACCCCTCCCAGCTCTTTTTGGGAGAGATCTTGGGAACCATCTTGTGTTTGCCGATACGGCTGCCCACGATGTAGGCAAACGAATCGGAGACCCAAAGGGACGCGCAAACGCCCACTGAAAGCAGGGCGCCGGCAAAACCGGGCACGGCATCGCGCAGCAGCACGATAGCCGACAGCATAAAGCCAGTGTAGATGGGACCCATGAGCGTCACGGCCACATCAGAGATGCGGGTACGCGGCGACCAAACATACCAAATGCCCACAGCGAGCATCAGAGCAAAAAGCAGGGCATTCAGCAACATCGAATCGCCCAACGCCGACAGCGGAAAGAGTACGGCGGCAGCGATACCCATGCGCTCGTTAGCCATCTTGCCATCGAGCCTTGTCATACGGAAAAACTCATAGCAGCACAGACCGCTCATGACAGAAACAAAGATGGCCGTGGGCACGATACCCAAAACCAGGCACAGGATAAAGACAACGGCGTAGACGATACCGGCGGCGGCACGGGTGATAAAGCCCGCCAGCCACGAACCGGTGCCGCTCTTTGCTGCAGGTGCTCCCGCAGCGGCAGCCTTGCGCGCAGGCGCCGCGGAAACTGGCGTCTTGGGAGCAGATGCCTTGGGACGATCGGACACGATTAAGCCTCCTCGGTCTTACTCAGTCCACCAAACCTACGGTCACGGCCCTGATAGGCCAAAATGGCGTCGACAAGGCCCCAACGATCAAAATCGGGCCAATAGGTATCGGTGACGTAGAATTCGGAATAAGCCACCTGCCACAGCAGATAGTTCGAAAGGCGCAGCTCACCAGAGGTGCGAATCACAAGTTCGGGATCGGGAAGACCGGCGGTATAGAGGCGGGAAGCCACCATGTCGTCATCAATTGCGGCAGGATCGATCTTACCGGCGGCAGCGTCGGATGCGATCTGACGGACAGCGCGGGTAATCTCGGCACGCGCGCCGTAGTTGACGGCAAGCGCCAGCGTCATACCGGTGTGATCGGCGCACTCGGCAAGACCGCGCTCAAAAACGTCGCGAGTCTTCTTGGGCAGCGCGGAAATGTCACCCAAAAAGACTACGCGCACATTTTCGCGCTTCAGAAGCGGCAGCTCGTCGATAAACGTCTTGGCAAACAGGTGCATCAGAACGTTGACCTCATGCTGCGGACGGTTCCAGTTTTCGGTAGAAAACGCATAGGCAGAAAGCACGTCGACGCCCAGGCGCACGCAGGCGGTAATGATCTCGCGCAGCGAGACGATACCCGCCTTGTGGCCCTCAGTGCGTGCAAGACCGCGCGACGTGGCCCAACGACCGTTGCCGTCCATGATGCACGAGATATGGTGCGGAATGTTATTGAGGTCAAGGTCGGAAAAACCGACGCCCGCAGGGGCGTCGGCAAAGTACTCGACCAGTTTATGCTCGTCGTATTGCACCTTAGATCTCCATGACCTCGGCTTCTTTTTCCTTCAGAAGCTCCTCGACCTTGGCGACATACTCATCGGTGTGCTTCTGGACCTTGGCCTGCTCGCGACGGACATCGTCCTCGGTGAGCTCCTCATCGCGCTCGAGCTTGTTGTTGAAGTCGCGACGGATGTTACGGATAGACACCTTGGCCTGCTCGGCGTACTCGCGGCACTCCTTGACGAGTTCGCGACGGCGCTCCTCAGTGGGGGCCGGGAACGGCAGACGAACGACGGTGCCATCGGAGTTGGGGGTAATGCCCAGATCGGAAGCGCCGATGGCCTTGACGATAGCGTTGATGAGCGCCTTGTCCCACGGCTCGATGAGCAGCATGTGAGCCTCGGGGGTCTTGACGGCGGCAACCTGCGTGACCGGCGTGGGGACACCGTAATAATCGACGGTGATGTCGGACAGAATGTTGGCGTTGGCGCGACCGGTACGGACCTTGGAAAAGTTATGCTTGAGGGACTCGAGCGACTTGTCCATATGGGCGGTGATGTTCTCTGCCATGCTTAATCCTCCTGATAGACGAGCGTGCCGACGGGCTCACCCGCGAGCGCGCGCTTGACGGTGTCCTCGCCATCGATGTTGAGGACCAAAATCGGCATACGGTTATCCTGGCACAGTGCCGTAGCCGTGGAATCCATAACCTGCAGGCCGCGGACGAGAACCTCGTGATAGGTAATCTTGTCAAAACGGACGGCATCGGCGCACTTGACGGGATCCTTGTCGTAGATGCCGTCGACCTTGGTGGCTTTAATCAGAATCTCGGCGCCGATCTCGCACGCACGAAGAGCCGCGGCGGTGTCGGTCGTAAAGTACGGATTGCCCGAACCGGCAGCGAAGATGACGACGTTGCCCTTGGACAGATGGTTGATAGCGCGGCGACGAATATAGGGCTCGCAGATCTCGTTCATCTGGATAGCGCTCATCACGCGGCAGGGAACGTCGTTATGCTCGAAAGCATCCTGCAGGGCGAGCGCGTTCATAACGGTCGCGAGCATGCCCATGTAGTCGGCCTGAGCACGCTCCATGCCACCGGCAGCGCCGGCCATGCCGCGGAAAATATTGCCGCCGCCGACAACGACGCCGACCTCATGGCCAACGGCGAGCAGCTCCTTGACCTGCTTGGCAAGATGGTCGGTAACCTTGGGGTCGATGCCATATTGGCCGTCGCCCATCAGTGCTTCGCCGGAAAGCTTAAGAAGCATGCGTTTATATCGGATGTCGGACAAAGCGATCCTCCTTTAGATTGAACTCTCAACATTCTATCAAAGGCTCTAAGAAGAGCCATGAAAAAGCAGGCTGTGAGTAAAACCCACAGCCTGCTCATTACCAGCTACAAGAGCTTATTTACTCGCCACGGACCAGACGGTCAAAGGCAACGACGGTAATGGTGTCGCCGAGCTCCTTGGAGACCTGCTCAGCGTACTTCTTGATGGTGAGGGAGCTGTCCTTGATGAACTCCTGCTCGGTGAGCACGGACTGCTTGTAGAACTTCTCCAGACGGCCGACAGCCATCTTCTCCTGGATAGCCTCGGGCTTGCCGGACTCGGCAGCCTGGGCCATGTAGATCTGCTTCTCGTGCTCGACGGTCTCGGCCGGAACCTGATCGCGGGTGGCGCAGATCGGTGCGACGGCGGCAACCTGAAGGGCAACGTCGTGAGCGAAGGTCTTGAAGGACTCAGCCTGAGCGGTCTCGGCCTTCTCGAAAGCAAACTCGACGAGGACGCCGATCTTACCACCCATGTGGATGTAAGAAGCGAGCGCGCCGTTCTCGGCCTTGCGGGCAGCGAAGCGGGAGATCTTCATGTTCTCGCCCATGATGTGAATCATCTCGGTGAGCTCGGAGGAAACGGTCTCCTCGCCCATCGGCTTCTCGAGCAGAGCGTCGACGTCAACAGGCTCGGTGGTAGCGACAACCTCAGCGACCTTGGAAGCAAAGCCAGTGAACTTGGCGTTGGAGCCAACGAAGTCGGTCTCGCAGGAGAGCTCGAGCAGAGCGCCGGTCTTGCCATCCTCGGAGACGAACGCGGCGACAGCGCCCTCGTTGGTCTCACGGCCAGCCTTCTTGGCAGCCTTGGCAAGGCCGTTCTTACGCAGAACGTCGACAGCGGCGTCCATGTCGCCGTCAGCCTCGACGAGAGCCTTCTTGCACTCCATCATCGGGGAGTCGGTCATCTCGCGGAGCTGCTTGACCATAGCGGCGGTAATCTGGGCCATTGTGGTTCCTTTCAAAGAGATGAAAAAGAATTAACTAAGACTGATTTACTCGGCCTTGGGCTCAGCGGCCATCTCGGCCTCGGAGACCTGCTCCTTGCCGGAGCCAGCGAGGCAGGCGTCAGCCATGAGCTCGCACATAAGGGTGACAGCAGAGATAGCGTCATCGTTGCAGGGGATGCCGTACTCGACCTCGTCGGGATCGGAGTTGGTGTCGATCAGAGCGACGACGGGGATGTTCAGGCGCTGAGCCTCCTTGATGGCGTTCTCCTCGCGCTTGGTGTCGATGACGAAGAGAGCCTGGGGCAGACCCTTCATGTCGCGGGCACCACCGAGGTTGGTCTGGAGCTTGGTGAGCTCCTTGCCGAGAACAGCCTGCTCCTTCTTGGGGAGCACTGCCATGCGGCCGTCCTCGACCATGGCCTCGAGCTCCTCCATGCGGTTGATGCGGGAGCGGATGGTGACGAAGTTGGTAAGCATGCCGCCGAGCCAACGCTGGTTGATGTAAGGCATGTTGGCGCGCTCAGCAGCGTTCTTGACGGCCTCCTGAGCCTGCTTCTTGGTGCCGACGAACAGCACGTTGCCGCCCTTGGCGACGTTCTTGACGAAGGTGTAGGCCTGGTCGGCGTCGAGGATGGTCTGCTTGAGGTCGAGGATGTAGATGCCGTTGCGCTCACCGAAGATGAACGGCTTCATCTTGGGGTTCCAGCGACGGGTCTGGTGACCGAAGTGGCAGCCGGCCTCGAGCAGGGTGCGGATATTAATCTTGGTAGCCATGTTAAACCTCCTGTGGTTTGCCTCCGCGCGGGGTCATCCTCCAAAACCAACCCGGACATGTGCTACCAAAGCCCGGGCACCACGGTATGAAGTAGCCGCGCGTGCGTGATAAAAACCTGTTGCCGTGAAGCAACCCGATGAATGATAGCAGGAATGCATCTTCCTGCCAACCCGCAATCAAAACCACACACCTGAGCGCGGCGCGGGACGTCCCAGCCACTATTCGCCGCGGGGATGGGCTTGAGACACAGCCCGCTTAAGCCGATCGGGTGTGAGATGCGTGTAGATCTGCGTCGTGGACAGGCTCGCATGGCCCAGCAGCTCTTGAACCGAGCGCAGGTCCGCACCGCCCTCGAGCAAGTCGGTCGCAAAGGTATGGCGCATCGCATGCGGGGCGATGTCGGCAGGCATGCCGGCGAGCGTCGCCAGCGTATGAAACCGCCGCCTGAGCATGGCGGCACTCATGCGATTACCGCGCGCCGATATAAGCAGCGGATGCGGCCCGGTAACGGGGTCACGACGCTTTGCCTGAGCGAGCAACTCCGGCCTCCCCTCCTCAATATAGAGACGCGTCGCCTCGAGCGCACGACGATACAGAGGGACGATACGTTCTTTGCTCCCCTTGCCCCACAGGCGCAGCGTGCGTTCGGACCACGCAATGGACTCCACATTGAGTGCTGCGAGCTCAGAGATACGGGCGCCCGAGGCATAGAGCAGCTCGAGCATCGTCGCATCGCGCAGTCCCGCGGGTGTTGAGGTATCAGGCGTCTTGAGCAGCGCCTCCACCTGTTGGGTCGTCAGCACACCGGGTAGATCGCGCGGGAGCTTGGGCGAGGAAATTGCCGAGACCACATCGCCCTCCACGACCCCCTCGGCAGCCATCCATCGATAGAGCGATCGGATAGCCGACAGATGCGCCGCAAGCGTTCGGGGAGCCACCTGCTCACGCGAAAGCTCGGCAAGATAGCGGCGAATGGTGCGCACGTCGGCAGCGAAAGCATCGATATCCTCGCGCTCGCACCAGGCAGCAAAGCGCTCCAGCCTCGAGCCATAGGCCGTCACCGTGTTGGGAGAAAGTCCCTCGACACGTGAGATATAGGCGATAAACGAGTCGACGGTGTCGTACAGGTCAAAGGCTATGACCGGTCGCCTCCAAACAGATCAGGACGAGTGGCCAGATAGGCATCAAGGGCCTCGAGCGCACGGTCCGTATAGGCCTGGTAGCGGTCGCGCTTGCTGTGGCGCTTACCATCCTCGAGTGGCGGCACCAGGCCAAAGTTGACATGCATGGGCTGATAGCCCACGGTGGCAGGATCGGTCGCATAGCCCACGAGCGCACCCAGGGCACCCACACGCGGCAACTCGACGCCCGCGGCACCGATAGCATCGGCATAGGTGTTGAGCGCCGCGAGCAGACCTGTCGCCACGGCTTCCATGTACCCCTCGGTGCCGGTGATCTGACCGGCCAGGCGCACACCGGTACCGGGCACGGCGAAGGTGCCATCGAGCACGTGCGGGGCGTCGACAAAGGTATTGCGGTGCATGACACCGTAGCGGAAGAACTCAGCGTTCTCCAGGCCCGGCACCATATGGAAGACGCGCTTCTGCTCGCCAAAGGTCAGGTTGGTCTGGAAGCCCACCAGGTTATAGGCGGTCTTCTCCTTGTTCTCGGCGCGCAGCTGGATCGCCGCCCAGGGGCGACGTCCGGTACGCGGGTCGGTGAGGCCGACGGGCTTCATGGCGCCAAAGCGAATGGCGTCCTTGCCGGTGCGCGCAACTTCCTCGGCAGGTTGGCAGGCCTGGAACAGATCGCCGCCCTCAAAGTCTTTGAGCACCACGCGGTCGGCCGTGGTAAGTGCCTCGATAAAGGCCTCGTACTCCTCCTTGTTGAGCGGAGCGTTGAGATAGTCGCCGCTCCCCTGCTCCTCGTAGCGCGACTGCGAAAACAGCACGTCCATATCGAGCGTGGAGGCATCGACGATCGGCGCCGCGGCATCGAAGAACGCAAGGGCATCGCCGCCGACGAGCTTCATGACCTCTTCGCTCAGCGCCGGTGAACACAGCGGGCCCGCGGCAATGACCACGTGGCCCTCGGGAATCTGCGTGACCTCGCCGTGCGCGACCTCGATATTGGGACGGGCGGCAACCTCGGCCTCGACAAGCTCGGAAAACTTGACGCGGTCGACCGCCAGGGCACCGCCGGCGGGAACAGCCGCGCGATGGGCGCAATCGAGCAGGACTGAACCCATGCGCTTAAGCTCGGCCTTCAGCAAACCAGCCGCGGAATCCGGACGGGTCGACTTAAACGAATTGGAACAGACGAGCTCTGCCAGGTGATCGGTATGGTGGGCCGGGGAGCTCACCTGGGGGCGCATCTCGCACAGCTTTACGGAAAACCCGCGATCCGCCAGCTGAATCGCGCACTCCGAACCCGCCAGACCGCCACCGATAACCGTCACCTGATCAAACAGCATCTGCAAACACCTTTCTAATTGACATGTTTTCCATTGTGACCGAAGGGCGTCTGGGCGTGAAGAGCAAACTTGGAGGGCGCATACCTTCCATCCATCATGCGCTCGATAAGGCCCTCGAGCTCAAGCGAACCCAGGAGCTTAAGTACGCCAACGGCATCGAGCGAGACGAGTGCCGCGATGTCGTCGACCTTGAGCGGAGAGGCGATGAGTGCATGCATCACGGTCTGCTGTGTTTGATCCAGGTCGGCAATGCCGGGAGCATCGGGGCGCGAGTAGCGCAGGGTGCCGTAGATGCGTGAAATAGCCATCTCGATAGATTCCTCGTCGATGATGCAGCAGGCACCGTTCGCAATGAGGTAATTCGTGCCACGCGACTCGGGCGATAGGATCGACCCCGGCACGGCAAGAAGTTCTCGCCCCAAATCCATAGCAGCCTCGGCTGTAGAAAACGTCCCGGAAGGCATACCCGCCTCGGATACAAAGAGGGCTTGCGACAAGGCCGCGATTACGCGATTGCGGCGCGGAAAGGCAAACTTGCGCGGACCCATGCCCCACGGAGAGATCGACACGACCGCGCCACCCGTATCGAGCGTGCGCGTAATAAGCCCCGCGCTCGAACGCGGGTAGACCACGTCGGCGCCCGTCCCCAGCACCACGACGTGTTTACCGCCAGCGTTGACCGCAGCCCAACCCGAGGCCTGGTCACAACCGACCGCGCCGCCCGAGACTACCGTCACGCCCGCCTCGACCGCCACCTTTGACGCAAGCTCTGCCACGGCAAGACCATACGGCGAGGCCTTGCGCGCGCCGATGATGGAGAGCGCGGGCGTCGAAAGCACCTCGGGGTTGCCGCGCACATAGAGCGTCTGGGGTACATCAGAAAGCTCCAAAACGGTCTCGGGATACAACGTATCACCTGGATGCAGCTCAAAGGTCCCCTCGGCCATCATTGGTCCCTCCTTCCCTGGTACATCGCCGCCTCGAGCACGTGGTCCTGCGTCACATGCTCGCTCTCGGCGACGTCGGCGATTGTACGAGCGATACGCACCAGGCGCACGATACCGCGACCCGTGAGATGTGTGCGCTTCGACAGGCCGAGTACACACTTCTCCGCCGCATCATCGAGCTCAAAGGTCGAAACGACGCCGTCAATGGACCGCGTCTCGTCATCCTCGACCTCGGCATCCGCATCGTCCATACGGGATTCGCGCCAAGCGCGAAAAGCGCGACCGCGCACAACGTAGTCACGTAACTCGGCAGACGACATACCCTCCGCACCCTCGATAATCACTTGGGGGTCGGGACGGGTCACATCGATCATCATGTCGATACGGTCGGCCAAAGGACCGCGCAGCTTTGACCGATAGCGCTCGACCATCGCCGCCGAGCAGCGGCATGGCACCTCACGGTCGCCCAAAAAGCCGCAGGGACAGGGATTGCTCGCAGCCAGCAGCTGAAAGCGCGACGGGAAGGTAAAGGCCCCGTCGACGCGCACGATCCTCACATAGCCGCGCTCGATGGGCTGACGCAGCGTCTGCAGCACACTCGTGGGAAACTCGGCAAGCTCGTCCAAAAAGAGCACGCCGCCATGAGCCAGGCTGATCTCACCCGGATGCACCGGGCGCCCTCCGCCAATGAGGCCAGCCGTTGATATGCTGTGATGGGGACTTCGAAATGGCCGATGACCTGCCAATAAGCCATCGATGTTCTCGCCCAAGACCGAATGGATGCACAGCGCCTCCTGCTGGTCCTCAACGGAAAGCTCGGGCAGGATGCCGGTCATACGACGGGCGAGCATCGTCTTGCCCGATCCCGGGGACCCGACCATAAGCAAACCGAGCTCACCCGCTGCCGCCAGCGCCATGCCGCGTTTGGCGACTTCCTGCCCCAGTACGTCGGCATAGTCGAGTTCGGGCTCAAAGGTCGCCTCGAGCACTTCAGAATCCAAGTAGTGCCGCGCGGCATCGCCCATGCCATGGGCAAGCTGAGACAAATGATCGATGAATCCACAATCCACGCCCGCGAGTGGCACATGCTGGTCTGACCTGCCGGCGATAAAAGACAGCCCCATATCACGCGCCAATAGCTGAAACGCCACCTCGCCCTTGACAGGAAGCACCGTACCGTCCAAGCCAAGCTCACCTGCGATAAGACAACGATCGAGGTTGTCGCGGGGAATCTGACCATCGGCCGCCAATACCGCGATGGCGATGGGCAGATCAAAGCCGCTACCGGTCTTGCGAATATCGCCAGGCGCCAGATTGACCGTAATGCCCGAGCGCGGGATTTCAAACCCGGCGGAGCGCATCGCGCAGCGAATACGACCGCGTGACTCCATCACCTCCATACTCGGAATGCCGAGCATCTGAATGCCCGGAACGCCGCCGGCAAGCGAGACCTCGACCGTGACGTGAATCGCCTCGACGCCACGGATGCAGGCCGCGTGAACGGCAAACGTCTCGAACGCCATCACGACACCTGCCAATCGAACGCGTTGTACTGATGCTCGATCTCGGCGATATGCCCGCCACGAATGGTGACGCCCACGGCATCGAAGCGAATCGCCTTGAGCGGATAATGCTCCATGAGATAGCAACTTGCGATGCGGCGGTAGCGGCGTTGCTTTTGGGCGTCCACGGCCTCCTCGGGAAAGACCCGCGTGCTGCAATCCAGTGCGACGCGTCTGGTCTTGACCTCGGCCATCACCACGACATCGTCGAGCTCATCGAGCAGCACCAGATCGGCCTCGCCCTCGGTGCAACGATAACCCTGCTCCAGCAAGGTGTAGCCGCGCTCGTTAAAGTAGTCGATGGTGATCAGCTCGCCCAGCATGCCCAGCTCGCGGGGACTGAGTCCCTTGATAAACTCGGGCGTCATCGCCCCGCAGTCGAGCTCGCCGTTTTCCCAACGCTCCTTGAGCTGCTGCGTCTTGCTCTTTTTGCTTGCGGCACTCATGGGGTCTCCTTTCCCGCACACTGCATTGCCCCGATGATGAGGGCACCTTTCATGCGGGTAAGTACCGGAAGCAAACCAAAAGCTGACCAAATGCCGTCAAAAAACGGGTCGTACGCAGCAATGCTGTTGCATACGGCCCGCTGCCAGCAGGTTTATAAAACCCCTGAGGTCCCTGTCTCCACAATTGACCTAGAAAAGGCGCTCAGTCTGCAGAAAGTTTCCGCAAAAGCTCACGCGGTGCAGTGGACAAAGTCCATGTTTGCGAATGGCCTCGATGTGCTCGGGGCTTGCGTAGCCTTTCGATTCGGCCAAATGGTACTCGGGATACTCGGCATCGTACTCGACCATCATCTCATCACGCGTGACCTTGGCCATGATGGACGCCGCGGCGATACAGGCGATCTTGGCATCGCCCTTCACCACGTCGCGCTCGTTGGGAACGGCGCCCAAGGGGTTACCGTCCATAAGCACGCAATCGGGCTCGAGCCCCGTATCGGCCACGGCGCCCGCGACAGCGGCTCGAATGGCGCGGGCCATGCCCATCTCATCGATATCCTTAGGCGCGATATGGCAAAAACCAATTGCCGTCGCCACCTCGGCAATCTTCACTGAGAGCAACTCGCGGCGCGCCGGCGTGAGCTTTTTGGAATCGTTGATGCCCCAGACGCGCGGCTCCATAGGAAGGCAGACGGCGCATACCGTCAAAGGACCGGCCACCGATCCGCGACCCACCTCGTCGACACCAACGACTACCCCATCGCCGCCAAGCTCATGCATAAGCTCGTACATGTCATTGACGCGCTCGCGCTCGGCAAGTTCCTTGGCATGGCGCTTAAGAGCACGCTCGCAAGCCTTGATCACCTGCTGGCGCGGGTCCTCGCGATAATGCTCCACGAGGGCGGGGATCTCCTCAAACGTAGCGCTCGCCAACTCACCGGCAACCTGCGATGCCGAAACCGAGCTCGTCATATTGGCCATACCAGGCCCTCCTTGCATGCAAATCAGATAAAAAGAAGGGCCACCCGAAGGTGACCCTTGTGTCCAAACGAGTGGACAGACGCTGCGATCTTCTTAGCGCTTCTCGGGGATGCGAGCAGCCTTGCCCACCTTGTCGCGGAGGTAGTACAGCTTGGCGCGACGGACGCGACCATGACGAACGACCTCGAGCTTGGCGATCTTGGGGCTGTGAAGCGGGAAGGTACGCTCAACACCGACACCGAAGGACATCTTGCGGACGGTGAAGGTCTCGCGGGCACCCGCGCCGGCCATGCGGATGACGTCGCCCTGGAAGACCTGAATGCGCTCGCGGTCGCCTTCCTTAATGCGGTAGTGAACCTTGACGTTGTCGGCGACGCGAACCTGAGGAATGTCCTCGCGGATCTGCTGACGCTCGATTGCGCGGATGTAATCCATGTGCAATTCCTTACTCTTCTAGAGGTGCCGTACCACCTTGGCCGGCACGTAGTTGAACAAACGTATTCGAGTATACACGCGCGGGTTTCTGCTGCAAGAACAATTTTTTGCGCAGACAAAAAGACAAAACCCGCACATGATAACCGCCCGTCTCACGAATGAGACGGGCGGCATGAAGGGGGCTACGCTAGGCGTCTAAACCCAAAACGTTAGGCGGAACGCTTGGCCTCGAGCTTGGCCTGAGCGGCAGCCAGGCGCGCGAGGGGCACGCGATAGGGCGAGCAGGACACGTAGTCCACGTCGGCCACGTTAAACAGGCCCTTGATGGACTTGGGGTCGCCGCCGTGCTCGCCGCACACGCCAAAGTGCATGTCGGGATTGGTGGCGCGGCCCTTCTCGACGGCCAAGCGCACGAGCTCCAGCACCGCCGCGTCGATGGTCTCGAAGGGGTTGTCTTTCAGGATCTTTTTATGCATGTACAGCGGGATGAACTTGGCCTCGGCGTCATCGCGCGAGAAGCCAAAGGTCGTCTGGGTGAGGTCGTTGGTGCCAAAGCAGAAGAAGTCGGCATGATGGGCGATCTCGTCAGCGACCATGCAGGCACGCGGCAGCTCGAGCATCGTGCCCACGGGAATATTGAGCTCGACGCCTTCCTCGGCGGAAACCTCGGCGATCACGCGCTCGATAACCTCGCGGGTCTGGACATGCTCGGCCGTGATGGAAACGAGCGGAACCATGATCTCGGGGCGCGGGTCGACACCCTCCTTGATAAGGCGGGCAGCGGCCGTGGCGACGGCGCGAACCTGCATGAGCGGCAGATCGCCAAAGACGACGGACAGGCGCACGCCGCGCAAGCCCAGCATGGGGTTGGACTCGACCATGCCGTCAATGCGACGCAGGCGGGCGCGCAGGGCAGTGAGCTCCTCCTCGGGAGCGCCGGCGGCCTCCTTCTTGGTGATGGCGACCTCGAGCTCGCGAGGATTATCCAGGAACTCATGAAGCGGCGGATCGAGCAGGCGGACGACCACATCGCGACCGGACATGGTCTTGAACATCGCCAGGAAGTCCTCGGTCTGAACCTTGAGCAAGTCGGCCAGGGCCTGCTGCTTCACGGCCTCATCGTCAGACAGGATAAAGCTCTGGATGATGTTCTTGCGATCGCCCAGGAACATGTGCTCGGTGCGGCACAGACCGATGGCCTCGGCGCCAAACTCGAGCGCGAGCTCGGCATCCTCGGGGTTGTCGGCGTTGACGCGCACGTGGTTGGCGTGGCCACCGGTCTCGTCCAAACGGATCTCATCGGCCCAAGACAGGATGGTGTCCAGGTCGCCGGTGAGCTCTGCAGAGACCAGGTCGACCGCGCCGTCGACGACGATACCCTGGGTGCCGTCGATGGAGATGACATCGCCCTCGCGCAGCACGCGGTCGCTGCCCTCGATGCGCACGACCTTCTCTGCCGCGTCAATGTGGAAGCGCTCAACGCCGCAAACGCAGGGCGTACCCATGCCGCGGGCGATAACGGCGGCATGGCTCGTCTTGCCACCGTGGCTGGTCAGGATGCCCTCGGCGGCGACCATGCCCTTCAGGTCGTCGGGGGTGGGCTCCCAGCGGACC
>DXLV01000033.1:18511-20184 GCA_019414545.1 Collinsella sp.
GACCAGAATGACCTTGTGGCCCTCGGCGGAACGCGCGACGGCGTCATCACTCGAGAACACGACCTCGCCCACGGCGGCACCAGGGCTGGCGTTAAGGCCGCTGGCCAGGGCCTCGTACTTCTTGGAGGCGTCGAACTGCGGGTGCAGGAGCTGGTCGAGCTGCGCGGGATCGATGCGGCTCACAGCCTCCTCGCGGGTGATGAGGCCCTCCTCGACCATTTCGATAGCAATGCGCAGGGCGGCAGTGGCGGTGCGCTTGCCCACGCGGGTCTGGAGCATCCAGAGCTTGCCCTGCTCGATGGTAAACTCGATATCGCACATATCGCGGTAATGATCCTCGAGCGTCAGGAACACGCGCTCGAGCTCCTCGCCTGCGGACTCGAGGCCCGAGGTGGTCTTGAGGTCGGCGATGGGCTCGGTGTTTCGGATGCCGGCGACGACGTCCTCGCCCTGGGCATTCACCAAAAAGTCGCCATAGAACTCCTTGGTGCCGTCGGCCGGGTTGCGCGTAAAGGCGACGCCGGTCGCAGAGGTCTCGCCCTTGTTGCCAAAGGCCATGGCCTGGACGTTGACGGCGGTGCCGAGCTCGTCGGAAATGCCGTGCTGCTTGCGGTAGATGCAGGCGCGCTCGTTCATCCAGCTGCCAAAGACGGCCTGGATGGCAAGGCGCAGCTGGAGCTCCGGATCGTGCGGGAAAACGGGCTTACCGTCGGCGACCTCGAGCTCGGGATACAGGGTCGCCTCGACGTTCTCGGAGAAGATGCCCTTAAAGGTCTCGACGAGCTCCAGCAGGTCCTCGGCCGAAAGCTCGGAATCGACACGAACGCCGGCGACCAGGCGGGCCTGGGTCAGGGCGTTCTCGAATAGGTCGGCGTCGACGCCCATGACGACGTTGGAGAACATCTGGATAAAGCGACGGTAGCTGTCCCAGGCAAAGCGCGGGTTCTGCGTCTGCGCGATAAGACCCTGGACGGAATCGTCGTTGAGGCCCAGGTTGAGGACCGTGTCCATCATGCCGGGCATGGAGAACGGAGCGCCCGAGCGAACCGACACGAACAGCGGATCGGAGGCATCGCCGAGTTTCTTGCCGCAACGGGCCTCGAGGTCCGCCTCGGCGGCAACGATCTCATCGAGTGCGCCTTCGGGCCAGACGCTGCCGGCACCGGAGTACTCGACACAGGTCTGGCAGGTAATGGTAAAGCCACCGGGAACCGGCAGGCCGATGCGGCTCATCTCGGCAAGGTTTGCGCCCTTGCCGCCAAGCACGAAGTTCATGGACTTGTCGCCCTCGGTGACACAGGTGCCCTGGGCGTCGGTTCCAAAACGGTAAACCCTCTTGCAATCGCTCACGATACTTCCCCTTCCATGCACTTACGCGCACGACCGTGGTAACGAATCGACCCGCCGAATGCGAGCCGTGAGGGTACTATACGGCGGGTTTTGGGCGGGCTTGCGCAGAGGGCGCGGGGGTTGGTAAACGTGGTAAATATGGCGGTAAACGGTAGGTAAAGTTGGTTACCTTATGAAGATACCAATGCAAGATGCTTGCAGGTCAAATGCTAGTTTATTGCTAAATCGCTTTACCAATATCGTGCATTATTTTTAGGTAGTCTTTTAGAGACGGGCATTTTTAGCTACCCCAATAAGCTAGCTTTGCTGGGCTCGGCGGGCGG
>DXLV01000034.1:0-10771 GCA_019414545.1 Collinsella sp.
CTTTGAAGTGCTGGAGCGCTTGTTCTCCCAATCGACCCAGCTCAACGTGCTCGATTATCGCCTGCTCTACGTGGTGCTCATCGGCACGCTGTATGGCTTGGACTTTGGCCTGGTTGCGGCGCTGCTGGCGTCGGTGGGTTTGGCTGCGAGTTACTTTACTTTGTACGGCTATACCTTCCAGGGCCTGTTCTACGAGCCGTCCAACTGGCTGCCGTTTATCGCGTACTTTGTTGTGGGTGCCGTGTGCGGCTATGTGCAGCTGCGCAACAGCGAAGCCATTAGGGCGGAGCGCGATCAAAACGAGCTCGTGCGCAACCGCAATACGTTTCTTACGCAGCTCTACCACGACGCGATCGAGGATAAGCGCGCGTACAGGCGCCAGATCGTGGGTCGCCACGACAGCTTTGGCAAGATCTTTGCCGTGACGCAGGAGCTTGACGTGCTCAACCCACGCGACATCTATCGCAAGTGCTGCGAGCTTCTGGGCGAGATCCTCGAGAACGATTCGGTGGCGATCTACCATGTTTCGGGCGGGGCATTTGCACGCCTGGTGGCAGCAAGTCCCGCGATTGCCGAAGATGCCGCACGCTCGCTCACGCTTGAGCAGCTTGCACCTCTTTTGGGCGACGGGGGTCGTTCGAATCTGTGGGTGAACCGCGAGCTGACGCCGGGGCTTCCCATGTTTGGATACACGATCGAGCGCGACGGGGCACCCGCCGTGTTGATCTTTGTGCGTCGCGCGGCCGAAAACCAAATGACGCTCTATTACCAAAACCTGTTCCGCATCTTGTGCGGCCTGGTCGAAAGCGCGCTGGGCCGTGCCTTTGACTATGAAGCGGTGGCACAGGATAAGCGTTGCGTTGACGGTACTTGCGTGCTCAAGCAGGCTGCCTTTGGCCAAGAGCTCGCGGCGGAGCAGGCACTGGCAGATAGCAAGATGGGGAGTTTTTTGCTCCTGCGCGTGGTACCGGGCATGGAGCCTGTCGGCGAGCTGGTGGGCGCAATTGGGTCGGCAATCCGCGAGAGCGATGCGGCGGGCCTGGTCGATGGTGACGTGCTTTACCTGCTTATGCGCCAGGCAAAGGCGTGCGATCTGCCCATTATCCGCGAGCGCCTGAGCGCAAAGCAGATTGCGGTGGAGTCCGTCGACGGCGAGGACATCGTGGCGCTGCTGCAGCACATCGCTTGCACCGGTGACGGTGAGGGAGGTGTCGCTTGATCTCGCTTGTCGTTGCTGCCGTCATGCTGCTGATTCATGCGCTGGTTTGCCTGATGCTGTGGACGCTCATGAAGTTGGGCCTGCTGCCGGTGCGCGGGCACATGCTGGCTGTAATAGTGCTGGTGCCGCTGTGGGGCCCGTTGCTGGTGGTTCTGCTATCGGTCCGCAGCGCGGTGTTTGGCGAGGGGCTGAAAGAGTCTGCGCTGGAGTCGCTGCGCTTCAACGACGACCTTCATCGTAGTATGTCGGTACCGAGTGGTGAGGACGATGCAGGCGTAGTGCCGCTCGAGGAGGCGCTCATCATCAACGACCCGGCAGAACGGCGCCGCCTAATGCTCTCCATGCTCACCGAGGAGCCCGACGCGTACCTGGCGCAGCTGCAGGCGGCTAAGCTTAACGACGACGTTGAGGTGGCTCACTATGCCGCGACGGCGGTGGTGCAGATCTCCAAGGAGTCCGACCTTAAACTGCAGCAGCTGGAGCGTGCCTTTAAGACGGACCCGAGCGCGCAAAACCTCAACGAATACTGCGATTTTCTTGGTGAATACTTGGGCTCGGGCCTGGCCGAGGGGCGCGTGGCTCAGATTCAGCGCCAACAGTACGCGCGTTTGCTTGCGCGTCGCTGCGAGCGCGAGGACACCCTTGAGCTTCGCATTCGATACGCGACGGCGCTGGTCGATGTCGGACAGATCGACGAGGCGCAGGCCGTGACCGACCAGCTGGTGCTCGATGTGCCCGAGGAGCAGGAGGTTTGGATGCTTTGTCTGCGCCTTGCGGTGATGCGCCGCGACGGTGACGAGGTCCACCGCGTGATCGATGCGATTGACAAACAGCATGTATACTTGAGCGCCGCCAACCGCGAGGAACTGGCGTTTTGGCGCAACGGAGAGGAGGCCCGATGAGCGTGGTACAGCATATCCGCGACCGTGCGGGCCATTTTCGCTGGATGGGGCTGCTTGTGGTGTGGGCGGTCTTTATTGCCATGGCGGCCGTGCTGCTGGTGGAGCGCGCCGGCGTACAGTACAATGCGGGCCAGCATAAGCTGGGGATGCTTGCCGCCAACGATGCGGTGCCGGCCTCCTCGGCAATATTTGGCCAAAAGCCCACGTGCCTGGTCATTACCGATTCCGATCAAGCTGGCGTCGAGGACGTAAAGGAGCAGTTCGACCAGATTCTGCTCGACATGAAGATCGCGCACCGTGACGTGGACCTTGCCCTGGACGGCGCAGATGCCATTCCCTCGCTGACCTCCTACGATCGCGTGATTTTGCTCATGCCGTCGCTCGATGGGCTCGGTACGCACCTGAGCGACATTATGAGTTGGGTGAGTGCCGGCGGTTCGCTTATGCTCGCCATGCCTCCGGATAACTCGGGCTATCTGCAAGTGATTGCTCCCAAGCTTGGCATTGAATCTGCCGGATATGACTATGTAAAAGCCGAAAGCATTGTGCCGAGCGAGGACTTTATGCTGGGCGGGGGAGAGCGCTACGAGCTCTCGGACCCCTTTGATTCGTCGCTTTCGGTTTCGCTGCGCGAGACGGCTCGTGTGTGGGCTAAGACCGGCGATGCGGGCGCCCCGCTCATTTGGTCGAATGACTGCGGTAGCGGTCGCACCGTGGTGTGCAATATCGGTATCTATGACAAGGTCATGCGCGGTTTTTACGCCGCGGCGATCAGCCTGCTGGGCGATGCCACGGCCTACCCCGTCATCAACAGCGCTGTCTTCTATCTGGACGACTTTCCCAGCCCCGTGCCCTCGGGCGACGGCACCTATATCAAGCGCGACTACGGGCTTTCCATCGCCGACTTTTATGCCAAGGTCTGGTGGCCCGATCTGCAAAAGCTCGCGCAAAAATATGGCGTTCGCTTTACCGGCGTGATGATCGAAAACTACGAGGACGCGGCTAACCAGACCGAGCCCGCGCGCCAGGCCGATACCACGCAGTTCCGCTACTTTGGCGGCATGCTGTTGCAGATGGGCGGAGAGCTGGGTTTCCACGGCTACAACCATCAGCCGCTGGCGCTCTGGGATACCGACTATGGCACACTGTACGACTACAAGACGTGGAAGAACAAGGAGGCGCTCGTCGCATCGCTCAACGAGCTTATAGCCTTCCAGGACGAGGTACTGCCCAACGCGCACGGCTCGGTCTATGTGCCACCGTCGAATATCCTTTCGGCCCGTGCGCGCAAGCTTATCGGCACTGACGTTCCGCGCATTAAGACCATCGCCAGTACGTATTTTGAGGATGGCACCGACTTGCCCTATGTGCAGGAGTTTGGCGTGGCGAGCGATGGCATTGTGGAGCAGCCACGTATTGTCTCGGGCGGCATGGTCAACGATTCCTATATGCGTCTGGCAGCCGTGTCCGAGCTCAACATGCACTACGTGAGTACGCACTTTATGCATCCGGACGACCTACTGGATCCCGGTCGCGGAGCCAAGGAGGGCTGGGAGGTCTACAAGGGCGGTCTGACCAACTACCTGGAGTGGCTTACCAAGTCTGCGCCCGACCTGCGGCGCCAGACCGGTTCGGAATGCTCGGGCGCCATCCAGCGCTTTTCGTCCGTGACGGTGAGCGTGGATACAAGTGCGGATGCCTGGACGCTCAGCCTGGGCAATTTCCACGACGAGGCTTGGCTCATGTTCCGCGCCAACAACGGCGAGCCGGGTGCAGTCACGGGTGGCGAGATTACGCATCTGACGGGCGATCTGTACCTGGTTAAAGCCACGGACAAGACGGTGACCATTGCACGCAAGGAGGGTGGCGACAAATGAGAATCTGCTTGGTACTCGAGGGTTGCTACCCCTATGTGCACGGCGGCGTATCTACCTGGATGCACGGCTACATACAGGCCATGCCCGAGCACGAGTTTGTGCTGTGGGTGATTGGCGCGCATGCTGCCGACCGCGGTAAATTTGTCTACGAGCTGCCCGGCAACGTGGTCGAGGTGCACGAGGTGTTCCTGGACGATGCTCTGCGGCTTTCGGGCGAGCAACATGAAGCCAGTTTTAACGACCGCGAGCGCGAGGCGCTACGCCGCCTGGTGTCGCTCTCCAATCCGGACTGGGACGTGCTGTTCGATATCTTTCAGCGCCGTCGCGTGCATCCGCTCTCGTTTTTGCAGAGCCGAACGTTTATGGATATCTTTCGCGACGTGTGCCTGGCCGAGTACCCCTACACGCCCTTTGCCGATGCATTCCACACCATGCGCTCCATGTTGCTTCCCGTGCTCTACCTGTTGGGCAGCGAGGTGCCGGTGGCCGATGTGTACCATGCCATCTCGACCGGCTACGGTGGCCTGCTCGCCTGCCTGGGCTCGAGCGTCTGCCATGCGCCGGTGCTGCTGACCGAGCATGGCATCTATACCCGCGAGCGCGAGGAAGAGATCATTCGCGCTGACTGGGTGGTGCCGTCGTTTAAGGACCGCTGGATTCGCTTTTTCTACCTGCTTTCGGAGGAGATCTACCGCCGCGCCTTCCGCGTGACGAGTTTGTTCCATAACGCCCGTAAGACGCAGATCGATATGGGCTGCGATGCCGACAAATGTCTGGTTATTCCCAACGGCATCCAGTTTGACCGCTTTAAGGACATTCCCTTAAAGATCGATGACGGCTGGGTGGACATTGGCGCGGTGGTGCGCCTGGCGCCCATCAAGGACGTCAAGACCATGATCTATGCGTTCTTTGAGCTGCACGAGCGCCTGCCCAAGGTGCGCCTGCACATTATGGGCGGCGTGGACGACGAGGAGTACGGCGCTGAGTGCCACGCGCTGGTCGATACCCTGGGCGTGCGCGACTTGATCTTTACCGGCCGCGTCAACGTGGTTGAGTACATGGAAAAGCTCGACTTTACCATTTTGACGAGCATCTCCGAGGGCCAGCCGCTCAGCGTGCTGGAGTCGCTTGCAGCGCGCCGTCCCTGCGTGACGACCGAGGTGGGCTGCTGCCGCGAGCTGCTCGAAGGCGCCCCGGGCGATGACTTTGGCGTGGCAGGTTTTGTGACGCCGCCTATGTATCGC
Source organism: Collinsella sp. (assembly GCA_019414545.1). Taxonomy (GTDB): domain Bacteria; phylum Actinomycetota; class Coriobacteriia; order Coriobacteriales; family Coriobacteriaceae; genus Collinsella. Next base: position 5,243 of record DXLV01000034.1, read on the forward strand.
AAGGGCTTGGCTGATGCCATGGAGCGCATGTGCGTGAGCCGGGCCCGTCGCATTGAGATGGGGGAGCGTGGCCAGCGTCGCGTTGCCACGTACTTTTTGCACGAGCAGATGCTCGCCAACTATCGCGCGCTGTACAACGAGACGGCGCGTGCGTTTGACCTGCCCAGAGAGGGGGAGTAGCCGGTGGCCGGAATCGGTTTTGAGCTCAAACGCCTGTTTAGGCGCAAGGGTCTGTTTGCTACGATGCGCGCCTATGGCTACGCCGGCATTGTGTGCACGGGCCCCATGCTGCTTGGCGTGCTGCTCCAGGTGGGTATCTTGGTGCTGTGCGGTCTGTGGGGTGTGGGCCGCGCCAACCAGGATCTGCTGGTGTGCATGGTGACCTATACGCTGCTGGCATCGCTCACGCTCACAAGCTTTTTCTCCATGCCGGTCACGCGCTTTTTGGCCGACATGCTCTTTGCCGAGCGCGAGGATGAGATCCTGCCTTCGTTTTGGGGATCTAATGCCATCATGCTCGTTGCGGGCACGGTGCTCTACGGCGTCTTTTTGCTGTTCTCGGGCGCCACGCTGCTGCAGGGGCTGCTGTGCCTGTGGCTGTTCAACATTATGATCGTCAACTGGAATGGCATGAGCTACCTCACGGCCATCAAAGATTACCGCGGTATCCTGTGCAGCTTTGCGGCTGCCATTGGTGTGGCGTGCCTGTGCGCCCTGGCCGTGCTGGCACTGGGGCTGCCGCCGGTCGAGGGCCTGTTGGCGTCAATCGCCCTAGGCTACGGCGTCATGCTCGCCTGGGATGTGGTACTGCTGTACCGGTATTTTCCACGGAGTGACCGGAGTCCCTGGCGTTTTTTGCGCTGGCTCGACCAATTTATGCCGCTTGCGCTTACGGGGCTGTTTACCAACTTGGGGCTTTTCGCACACCTGGTTATTATCTGGGCGGGCCCTATTGGCGTGCAGATCAAAGGCCTGTTTTACGGGGCTCCTTACCATGACGTGCCGGCACTCATTGCGTTTTTGACCACACTCGTCACGACCGTCAACTTTGTGGTCTCGGTCGAGGTCAATTTCTATCCGCGCTACCGCGACTACTACAGCCTGTTCAACGACGGCGGCGTGGTGGGCGACATTGTGGTGGCCGAGGAGGAAATGCTCTCCACGCTCAACAGCGAACTGCGCTTTTGCGCGCTCAAGCAGCTGTTTGTGACGGCGGCGGTCATTTCGCTCGAGACCACAGTGCTCTCGGCCCTGCCGCTGGGCTTTAACAATCTTATGCACGGGTATTTTCGCACGTTATGCGTAGGCTACGGCCTGTATGCCGTGGGCAACACGATCCTGCTTATCTTGCTGTACTTTACCGACTACAAGGGAGCCGTTCTGGCCTCGGGCCTGTTTGCCGGTGTGGCAGGGTTGGCGACCGCCGTGTCGTTGCTTTTGCCGCAGCAGTTTTACGGCTTTGGCTTTTTGTTGGGTGCGGTGGTGTTTTTTATCGTGGCCCTGCTGCGGCTCGATACCTATACCGCCAACTTGCCGTATCGTATCCTGAGCCAGCAGCCCATTGTGGCGACCGACAAAACGGGTCGCTTTACACAGCTGGGCCGCTTGCTCGACCGTGCCGAGCAGCGCTATGAGGAGTGCCGCCGCAAGGGCGTGCCGCACGGCGCGTTTCAGCGCGCAGTAGTTCGCGTGTATCGCAACCATTGGGGAGGTTCTGATGATCGATAAGTTGATGTCTCGCCGCTGCCTGATCGAGGCGGCTGCCGGCGCGCTGCTGCTTTCGGGCTGCTCATCTCAGGACGAATCCTCGACCAAAAAGGTCAAAAAGCAGGACAAGATTAAAAAGGCCGAGTCCTCGGACGCTACCAAGCACCTACGCGATAAAGACGAGCTGTACGAGGTCTACGACGACTCGGGCATTGTGACCATGTACCTGACGGTCTCGCGCGGCAACAGCTCCGAGAACACCGACCACAGCTGGGCCGAGATCAATACGTACTCGGTGTATGACTATGCCGACATGGGCGTGACGCGCTATCAGGTAATGGGCCTTTTGCAGGCGGGCGACGAAGACGGCCCGGCGGCCGGCGAGGTTGGCTATGGCGAGGAAGCGCCCAATGCTACCGTGCAGGTGCGCGGTCAGACATCGAGCATGAACTCGCAAAAGAATTACAAGGTGGAGCTCAAAAAGGGCAAGGGTACCTGGCGCCAACAGCGCGCGATTGCGCTCAACAAGCACATGGGCGAGGGTATGCGTTTTCGCAACAAGATGGCCTACGACCTTATCCGCGGAATCCCCCAGATGATGGGCCTGCGCACGCAGTTTGTGCATCTGTGGGTGTGCGACCAGACCGAAAAGTCCAACGACACCTTTGAGGACTACGGCCTGTTTACGCAGGTGGAGCAGCTCAACAAGACGGCGCTTAAGGCGCATGGCCTGGATAAGAGCGGGCACCTGTACAAGGTGAACAGCTTTGATTTCCATCGCTACGAGGACACCATTAAGCTTGCCGATGATCCTGACTACAACCAGGCAAGCTTTGAGGGCATGCTTGAGATTAAGGGCGATTCGGACCACACCAAGCTCATCGAGATGCTCGATGCGCTCAACGACGAATCGCAAAAGATCGATGACGTGCTCGACACCTACTTTGATTCCGAGAATCTGGTCTATTGGCTGGCGTTTCAGATCCTGACGGGCAACTGCGATACTCAGAACCGTAACTGCTATCTGTACAGCCCGCTCAACTCCAATACGTGGTACATCCTCGATTGGGACAACGATGGCATGCTGCGTAAGATGGAGCTTTCTCTTATCGGGTTTTCGGACTATGCGAGCTGGGAGCGCGGCGTAAGCAACTACTGGGGCAACGTGCTATTCAATCGTGCACTGCGTAGCAAATCGTTCCGCAGCGAACTCGACCGCGCCGTAAAGGACCTGCGCTCGTATATGACCGAGGCGCGCCTGAGCAAGATGATCAAACATTATCGCGAGGTTACCGAATCGCTGGTCTTTGCTTCGCCCGATATCGACAATCTGCCTGTCACCAAGGACGAATACGAGCAGATTGCCGCGGCGATTCCCTCCGAGATCGAGGAGAACTATAAGAGCTTTCGCGAGAGCTATAAAAAGCCCATGCCGTTCTACATTGGCGTGCCGCAGATTGATAACGGTAAGCTGCGCATTAACTGGGATGCGTCCTACGACTTTAAGGCGCGTGACATTCGCTATACCGTGGAGCTGGCGCGCGACTATGCCATAAGCGACGTGCTTTTTAAGGCCGAGGACGTGCTGCTTCCCGAGGTGACCTGCGATGCGCCCGATACCGGCCAGTATTTTGTGCGCGTGCGTGCCACCAACTCCGACGGCTATACGCAAGATGCGTTTGACTACTATGTAACCGACGACGGCAAGCACTACGGCATGAAGTGTTTTTACGTGCAAGACGGCGGTAAGGTCGTGGAGGATACGTATGAGGAGGGCTAGCGCGTTGCTTGAGCGCTTGGCGGCCCCGCCTGTGCGTGCCGCGCAGGAGCGTTACCGCCACGAGCTCAAATATCTCATTAACGAGGCCGAGCACGCCGCGCTTGCCTGTCGCATGGCGCCGGTGTTTAAGCTGGACAAGCATGCGCGGGCGGACGGTTACACTATTCGCAGCCTGTATTTTGACGACTACTGTAACTCGGCCTACGAGGAAAAAGACGCCGGCATTCTCATGCGCAAAAAGTATCGCGTACGCATCTATAACGGCAGCGACAAGGTGATTAAGCTCGAGCGCAAAAAGAAGTACGGTAGCTGGATTTACAAGGAAGATGCGCCGCTCACGCGTGGCGAGTTTGAGCAGATTCTGGCCGGTGACTACGACTTTTTGCTGAGGAGCCCCTATCCGCTCTGTCGCGAGTTCTACATCGAGTGCATCTGCAATATGATGCGCCCACGGACCATCGTGGACTACGAGCGCGAGCCGTGGGTGATGGACGAGGGCACCGTGCGCATTACCTTTGATAGCAACGTGCGTGCCGCGGTGGGTAGCTTTGACATTTTTGACGCGACCTTGCCTGCATTGCCCGTGCTGGAGCCCGGCAAGCTGGTGATGGAGGTCAAGTTTACGGAGTTTTGCCCGCAGCTGGTGCGCGATATGGTGCCGCCAGGTGCGGCCGAACTCACGGCGGTCTCTAAGTACTGCCTGTGTTACGAAAAGACCGCCTACCTGCGCGGATTTACCTACTGGGAATCGGATTTTGAGAACCGAGGGGATTTTTAGACCATGAGCACCAGGGACTTTTTTAAGAACTCCGTCTTGGAGGCGTTTGGCCAGGTCGACCCTGCCAAGATCGGCCTGTCGCTGCTCGTGGCGCTCGCCATGGGCATCCTGATCTACTACGTGTACAAGCGCTTTTTTACTGGCGTGGTCTATTCGCGCAGTTTTGCCGTGACGCTCGTGGGCATGTGCGTGCTTACCTGCATGGTCACGCTCGCGATCTCGACGAACGTGGTCATCTCGCTCGGTATGGTCGGTGCTCTGTCCATCGTCCGTTACCGTACGGCGGTTAAGGACCCGCTCGACCTGCTGTATCTGTTTTGGGCCATTACCACAGGCATTACGGCAGGCGCCGGCATGTATGCGCTCGTGGGGCTCACGGCAGTGGTGATCGTGGTGATGATCGCCGGCTTTGCGAGCCACCAGGACAAGGCGCACGTGTACATGATGGTCATCCACTACACGGGGCAGACCACCGGCGATGATATCGTGCGTGCATTTGGGCGCACCAAGTTCACCGTCAAATCCAAGACGATGCGCGGTGACAAGGTCGAGATGGCCGTCGAGGTGTTCTCGGACGGTGTGGATATGCCCTATGCCGACGCCATCCGCTCGCTCGACGGCGTTGAGGACCTGACGCTCATCCAGTACAACGGCGAATATCACGGCTAACTATGTTCCGGCGTTTTAACAAACGCCGGACCGCTCGACGCTGCGCGGGCATCTGCCGGGCGATCTGCCGCTCAAACCGTCGCTCGCGTACATGAAGTACGCGTCGCTCCTCTTTCGCGGCACCTCGCCACGGCAGCTGCCCGCTCGCTGGCGTACGATCTTTATGGATGGTTTATTCGGTTCGGTTTTTGGGGACGGTGTCGCGTGGACGTGCAACAGCTAGAAGAAATCTGGGCTGCAAGGGCTGGTGCGCGTGAGGCGCGTCTTGTTGCGGCCTCGCATGTGCCGGCGGCGCTGTCGATGCTGGGGATTGTGCAGCCCGGCGATCGCTTGGTGGCCTTTGCGGACGACTTTGCCGATGCATTTACCTGCGGCTTTGATGGCTGCGATGTTTCGCTGGTGGGGGAGCCCGCGGCTGCGGCGTTTGCTGCTGCGTCCGAAGGCTTTGATGCATCGTTTGATGCTGGCGCGCCGCATCTGTGGTGGTTCGCCAATTCCATCGGTGGGTTTGGCCTGCGTGTGCCCGACCTTCGTGCACTGGGTCGCGAGGCTCGTGAGGCCCATGCACTGCTTGTGGTTGATAACACTGTGGCGG